>DATLAW010000001.1:0-8790 GCA_035527255.1 Thermohalobaculum sp.
TTGCGAGCGAGCTTCCGAGCCCGGCGAATTGCTTCGGCTTTTTCCCGAGCTCTCTTCACCGATGGCTTTTCATAATGCTGCCGAAGCTTCATCTCACGAAAAACGCCCTCGCGTTGCATCTTCTTCTTAAGCGCCCGAAGCGCTTGATCAACATTGTTGTCACGAACCAGTACCTGCACCTACGTCACCACCTTTCTAAAGTTTCGATTTTCGTAGGAGCGGTCTATATACATAGGCACATATCGGCTGTCCACAGCGCTAGGTCCGCATTGGGACCGATTTACAACGGGTCTGTCATGAAAACGCCGCACAAGACTGAGAATGCCCATATTTCCGAGGCTTGCGAGCGGCTGATCGAGGCCGCCCTGCCACATGTGGTGTTCGACGGCTGGACAACTGCGACCCTGGACGCCGCGATCGCCGAATCAGGGGTTGATGCGGGGCTGGCGCGACTTGCCTTCCCGCGCGGTGGAATTGACATGGCACTGGCCTTCCATCGCCGGACCGACCGGGCGCTGGCGGACGAGCTGGCAGTGGCTGATCTTGACGCCATGCGAATCCGCGACCGTATCATCCATTGCGTCCGCCGCCGGATCGAACTGGTCGCCGAACACCGCGAGGCGGTGCGTCGGGGGGTCACCCTGCTGGCCCTGCCAATCCATGCCCCCGAGGGCGCGCGCGAGATCTGGCGGACCGCCGACATCATCTGGACCGCCTGCGGCGACACCGCCACCGACTACAACTGGTACACCAAGCGGATGATCCTCGGCTCGGTCTATTCCGCCACCGTGCTCTATTGGCTGGGCGACCCAAGCCCAAATTTTGCCAATACCTGGACCTTCCTCGACCGTCGAATCGAGAACGTCATGGAATTCGAAAAGACCAAGGCACAGCTCAATGACAACCCGCTGGTGCGCGCTATCCTGTGGGGGCCGATGCAGGTGCTCGGCGCGATCAAGGCGCCGGGGACGCGTTAAGCCGTCCCGCATTGCGCCGGACCTTCTCGGCCGTCAGCGCTGTGTCAAGATTCGCCGCCTGCCCATCCGGGTCGAACGCCCTCGAGAAATTGAAGGCGCCCGGTGTCGACCCATCAATATTCAGCCGCCTATGCCGGTCGACTGCCTCGGGCCAGTCCGGTATATGATCCGGCCTGACCCACCACAGCACATACGGCGGCCACTCCGGCGCGACAAACCACTCGCGACCCAAACGCAGGGCCTCGGCATGGAGTCCGTGATAGGTGAAGGCCGCAACAGATTCTAGACCCTCCCATAACGAGAGAGTCTCGGGCGACCAGCCATCGCCACGCTCGCCATAGAAATCCGGATAGACCTGCACGCCCCAGGGCAGCGGACCCGGCTCGTCGTCATAGCCCGAGCGCGCGATAAATCCGTCGGCTTGCTCGACCGCCGCCAGAACCAGGTCGTTGCGGGCATGAAAGCCGTCGTTGATCGGGTGTTCGGCCGGCTCGCGAAAGATCCCAAAGGTGAAAAGCGCCAGGCGCATCGCTCAGTTCGGCCTCGGACTGATCCGCGTCACATGCCCCATTTTGCGCCCCGGCCGCGCTTCGGCCTTGCCGTAGAGATGTAGCCCGCCGCCACTGGCGGCCAGCATCAGCCAGTCGTCCGCCTCGGCGCCGATCAGGTTGGTCATCACCGCGTCCGAGTGGCGCGACCCGTCGCCCAATGGCCAACCGGCCACGGCGCGGATGTGCTGCTGGAACTGATCGACAACACAGGCCTCGATGGTCCAATGGCCGGAATTATGGACCCGTGGGGCGATCTCATTGACCACCAAACCGCCGCCCGGCACCAGGAACAGCTCGACCCCCATCACGCCGACATAGTCCAGCGCGTTCAGGATTTTTCCCGCGATCAACACCGCGTCCGTGCGAACCTTCGAACTTATCGCGGCAGGCACGGTCGTGGTGTGCAGGATGCCATCGCGATGCACATTCTCGCCGGGATCGTAGCAGACCACCTCGCCGGACAGTCCGCGCGCGCCGATCACCGAAATCTCGCGCTCGAACGCCACCAACCCCTCCAGAACCGAAGGCGCACCGGCAATCTCGTCCCAGGCCGACTCGGCCCGGCATACATCCTTGATCCGCACCTGGCCCTTGCCGTCATAGCCAAACCGCCGGGTCTTCAGGATCGCCACCCCGCCAATCTCGGCTAATCCGGCCTTCAGCTCCTTCAGATTGCCGACCGCGCGCCACTGAGCCACGGTGATCCCGAGCCCCTCGATGAACGCCTTTTCCGCCACCCGATCTTGACTGATCTCCAGCGCCCGCGGGTTCGGGCGCACCGGCGCGTGGGCCAGCAGCGTCGCGGCGGCCAGCGCCGGTACATTCTCGAACTCGAAGGTCACCACATCGACGCTGTCGGCGAACCGGGCCAAAGCCTCCGCATTATCATAGCTGGCAGTTGTCACTGCCGCTGCCACATCCCCTGCGGGCGGGTTCAGCCCCGGCTCATATATATGGGTCTTCAACCCCAGCCGGGCAGCGGCAATCGACAGCATCCTGCCAAGCTGCCCGCCGCCGAGGATCCCAATGGTGCCGCCTGGGGTTACCGCCCGATCAATCACGGCTCCATCAATCACGGCTAGGCTCATCGGCCACCGCATCGGTTCGCTCGGCCCGCCAGGTCTCCAGCCGCCGTGCCAGCTCAGGGTCGGTGGTCGCAATGATCGCCGCCGCCAGCAGGGCCGCATTGGTCGCACCCGCAGCCCCGATGGCCAACGTCCCGACCGGCACCCCCGCTGGCATCTGGACCATCGAAAGCAGGCTGTCGAGGCCCGAAAGCGCCCGGCTCTGGACCGGCACACCCAGCACCGGCACCAACGTCTTCGCCGCCAGCATTCCCGGCAAATGCGCCGCTCCGCCAGCCCCGGCGATGATCACCCTCAGCCCCCTGCCCGCCGCCGCCTCGGCATAGGCGAACATCCGATCCGGGGTGCGGTGAGCCGAGACGATTTTCACTTCATGCGCGACACCCAGCGCATCGAGAATCTCGGCGGCGTGCTGCATGGTCGGCCAGTCAGACTGGCTGCCCATGACGATGCCGACTTGCGATTGCGTCATTTCCGACCGGCCTCCCTAGAATTGCCCACGAACCTTCCCCCGCAACTCCACGAGGGATGCCAATCCGATGAAGGCGCGCACTATAGCGGCGGCTATCGGCCCGGCAAGCGTCCTCAGGCAATAATGTCGGGATAGAGCTTGTCCTCGACCCGGGCAATCTCGTCTTTCAGCTGCAATTTTCGGATCTTCAACCGCTTGACCTGCAATTGATCGCCCAGCACATTCGCCGACAGCTCGGCGATCTCTTCATCAAGTGCACGATGCTGTCGCCGCAGCTCCATAAGCTGGGCGATCAGGAGTTCACCCTGATTCATGACCTTCATCAACAGCACGACCTCGGTGTGGGGACAAGAACTGCGCGACTATACACCAGTGGCCCGCCCCGGTGCAGATTTTTTACGAACAATCGACGCCTTCTTTGGCTCTGCGGCGTTGATCCGGGGCGTTGTCAGGTTTAGCTTTCCAATCATGCATCCGGGTCTGGTCTTCGGGTGCGCAACAGGCGATGGAGAGCACGTGCATGGCCATCAAGTTCGCCCTTCTGGCTGTAGCTCTGTTCGCCGTCTGGATGCTTCTATTCCGGGTCGCGCGCGGCGTATCCGGGCCGAAGCGCAAACCACCGGCGCCGCCACCTCAGGAACTGGCACCCTGCCCACGCTGCGGCGTCTATCGCCTTCCCGCCGGCTCCTGCGACTGTGATCCATTGCTCAAATCCGGGGAATGAGCGCGATTGCCCTTATGGCGCGAACCATCGCCACCCTATATGAGCGTGACTGGATGCGACCCCGTCAGGGCGCGAGAGCAATAGCTAGGCCCGCTTGATGGATGCAACTCTACTGATCCTCGGCCTGGTAATGCTGGTTGGCGCTGGCGACGCACTGGTGCGCGGCGCGGTGGCGCTCAGCTTGCAACTCGGCATTCCAGCGATCCTGGTCAGTGCCACTGTCGTCGCTTTCGGCACCTCGGCGCCGGAGCTGCTGATTTCCGTCCAGGCTGCGCTCGAAGGCGCGCCGGGGATCGCGCTCGGCAATGTTGTCGGCTCCAACATCGCCAACGTCTTCCTGGTTTTGGGTATCCCGGCTTTGATCATTCCAATCGCAGGATGCGGGCCCGAGGCGCATCGGAACTTCTACCTGATGCTGGGCGCGACGGCACTGTTCACTGGGTTGATGCTGGGCGGCACTATCTTCTGGTGGGGCGGGTTGGCGCTGATAGCGGTATCCCTTTTCCTGGTCTGGGATTCAGTGCGGATCGCCCAGGCCACCCGAAACGGCGCCAACGCCCAGGTGCTCGAAGAGCTGGTCGAGTTGGAGGGTGTCGATCCCGACATGGCCCGCTGGAAAGTGTTGGCCCTGATTGGGGTCGGCATCGTTGGTTTGCCGGTCGGCGCCCATTTCCTGATCGAGGGCGCTCGCGGCATCGCCCAACATTTCGGTGTGTCCGAGGCTGCAATCGGTCTGACCGTGGTCGCCATCGGCACCTCACTGCCTGAACTGGCGACCACCGTGATGGCGGCAATCCGGCGCCAGTCGGATATCATCTTCGGCAATGTTATCGGCTCGAACATCTTCAATCTCACCGCGATCATCGGTGCCGCCGCCGTGGTCAGCCCCCTTGCCGTGCCGGAGGAGATCGCCAGCCGTGATCTCTGGGTGATGATTGGCGCCAGCCTCCTGCTCGCTCCCTTTGTCCTCAGATGCCGCCCGATCGGTCGGCTGACCGGGGCGGCCGCTTTGCTGTTCTACGCCACATACATATACTATGCCCTCGCTGGCTGAACTGGAGGGATCGATGGCCGACAGACCGCGCGCATTGGTAACCGGAGCAGCCCGGCGCCTGGGCCGCGCCATGGTGCTCGATCTCGCGGCCGCCGGTTGGGACGTGGCGATCCACTATCATGGCTCGGCAGAACTGGCCGAGGCGGCGGCCATCGAGGCCCGCACGCTGGGCGCCAATGCGGCGACACTCCAGGCCGATCTGCTGATCGAGGAGCAGACCGGCACCCTGATTGCCACTGCGGCCAAAGCCCTCGGCGGCCCGCTGTCGCTGCTGATCAACAACGCCTCGGTGTTTGAAGGCGACCTGATTTCCAATGCCACCCGCGAGAGCTGGGACCGCGCAATCGAATCGAACCTCCGCGCACCGGTCCGCCTGACCCAGGACTTCGCAGCACAGGCCCCGCAGGCGACACTCGATGCCAACGGCGAGCCGGTCGCCGGCGCCTGCGTCATCAACATGATCGACCAGCGGGTGTGGAAGCCGACGCCTTTCTTCATGTCCTATACGGTGGCGAAGTCAGCCCTCTTTGCCTTTACCCGCACCGCCGCCCAGGCGCTTGCGCCCCATGTGCGCGTGGTGGCAATCGGCCCCGGCCCGACCCTTCAGGCCGACCGTCAGTCGCCCGGCCATTTCGCCCGGCAACGCAACGCCTGCATCCTTGGCCGCGGCGGCGACCCGGAGGACATCATCGCCGCCATGCGATTCATCCTGACCTGCAAGGCATTTACCGGCCAAATGCTGGCAATCGACGGTGGCCAGCACCTGATTTGGCAGACGCCCGACATCATGGGATTCAAATGATTAACGTGTGCTCAACCGCGAATTTCTCGTTGGTGTCAACCGACTTTTCCACGCCAAATCGAGGTTGCCACAAAGATGACAAGATTCATCAATATTTTCAGCCAGTTGGCCCCTGTCATATATTTTACTGTTTAATATCAATGGCTTAAAAATATGCCTATTTTTTACGCAATCCGAAAGGCCCCCTTGAGACTCAAGGAAAATCACTGCTTCCCGGCAATCTATTGACAGACTTATCCACAGATTCCGGGGACACATTTTTGCTTGCATGCTAAAATCAATCAGAGTAGCGCCCAGGCGAATCCCATGCCCAATCGAGATCCCCCGGACCTGACCTCTCCCGCACTGGCCGAACCCGCCGCCGGACCGGCCGTAATCCGTCGCTATATGGCGCGCCTGAGCGACGGGCCGGGCGTCTATCGGATGTACGATGCCAAGGGCGAGGCGCTCTATGTGGGCAAGGCCCGGTCGCTGAAAAAGCGCGTTGCCGCCTACACCAAACTGACCGGTCACACCAACCGCATCCAGCGCATGATCTCCGCCGCCACCTCGATGGAGTTCATCTCGACCCAGACCGAGACCGAGGCGCTGCTGTTGGAGGCCAATCTGATCAAGCGTCTGAAGCCGCGCTATAACGTGCTGCTGCGCGATGACAAAAGCTTCGCACACATCCTGATCGAGGATGGCGACTGGCCGCTAATGCGCAAACACCGCGGCGCGCGGCGCGAGAAGGGGCGCTATTTCGGCCCCTTCGCCTCGGCAGGTGCTGTCAATCGCTCGCTGAACCAGATGCAGAAGGCCTTCCTGCTGCGGACCTGCTCGGATTCAGTATTCCAAAGCCGTACCCGCCCCTGTCTGCTGCATCAGATCAAGCGCTGCTGTGCCCCCTGCGTCGGTCTGGTGAGCCCGGGGGACTACGCCGCGCTGGTCGACGAGGCGACCCGGTTTCTCGAAGGCCGCTCGACCCGGGTGCAGGGCGAGCTTGCAGCCCGCATGGCCGAGGCGAGTGCGGCGATGGAGTTCGAGCGCGCCGCCGTCTACCGCGACCGGATCCGGGCGATGGCCCATATTCAAGGCCATCAGGGCATCAACCCGCGCAACACCGCCGAGGCCGACGTGGTCGCCATGCACCGCGAGGGCGCTCAGGCATGCGTCCAGGTGTTCTTCTTCCGCTCGCATCAGAACTGGGGCAACCGGGCCTACTTCCCCCGAATCTCGGCCGAAGCTGAAGATGCAGAGATCATCGAGGCCTTCCTCGGCCAGTTCTACGCCGAGAAGACGCCACCGCGCATGGTGCTGCTCAGCCACGAACTCGAGAACGGCTCCCTGGTGGCCGCAGCCCTAAGCATCACTGCCGGGCGCCGGGTTGTCGTCGCCGTGCCGCAAAGGGGCGAAAAGCGTGAGCTGGTCGAGCACGCCATTCACAACGCCCGCGAAGCGCTGGGTCGCAAATTGGCCGAAAGCGCCTCGCATACCAAGCTGCTGGCCGGTCTGGCCGAATCCTTCAACCTCGAACAACCGCCGCGCCGGATCGAGGTCTATGACAACAGCCACATCCAGGGCGCCCATGCCGTCGGCGCGATGATCGTCGCTGGCCTCGAGGGGTTCGAGAAATCGCATTACCGCAAGTTCAACATCAAAGGCGCCGATCTGACCCCTGGCGACGATTTTGGCATGATGACCGAAATGCTGACCCGCCGCTTCCAGCGCCTGGTCAAGGAAGACCCGGACCGCAAGTCCGCCGCCTGGCCCGATCTGGTGTTGATCGATGGCGGCATGGGCCATGTCGGCGCCGCCGCTTCGGTACTGGCAACGCTCGGCCTCGAGGACATTGCACTGTTCGGCGTCGCCAAAGGCACCGACCGCGACGCCGGCAAGGAAGAATTCCACGCCCCCGGCCGCCGGCCCTTCGCCCTGCCATTTCGCAGCCCCAGCCTGTATTTTGTCCAGCGCCTGCGCGACGAGGCGCACCGTTTCGCAATCGGCGCCCACCGCGCCAAACGCTCAAGAGCGGTCGGCGCCACGCCGCTTGACGAGGTTCCGGGCATCGGACCGACGCGCAAGCGGGCGCTGTTGGCCCATTTTGGCTCGGCCAAGGCGGTCAGCCGGGCCGGATTGATCGATCTAAAGCTGGTTGGCGGTATATCGGCGGCGATGGCCGAAACCATTCATGCCTTCTTTCAGGGAGAGCGCTAGTGTGCACCTGCAAACCATTGCCGCTGGCGCACTCTCCGCCTAGAAAGGATTCTGGCGTATGATCGGCACACGCCGCCGGGTGAAAATTCGGTTGAAGGTATGAACTGGACAATTCCGAACTTGCTCAGCATCGTCCGCGTTCTCGCCGCGCCTTGCGTCGCGATCTCCTTTACGCTGTTCGAGCGCCCGCAAGCTGATCAGATCGCGATCCTGATCTTTGCCGGTGCTGCGGCAACCGACTATCTTGATGGATTTTTGGCCCGCGTCCTTCGCCAAGAAAGTGCGTTTGGGCGAATGCTTGACCCGGTCGCCGACAAGGCAATGGTGACGATCGCGCTCGCTGTTATTCTTTCACTCTATGAATTTGATTGGCCAGTCGTGGTTCCGGCGGTGTTCATCATTCTGCGCGAGGGGCTGGTCTCCGGCCTGCGCGAGTTCCTTGGCGACGTAAAGCTTCAGGTAACGCGCTTGGCAAAGTGGAAGACGACCCTGCAGATGTTGGCAATTTTCCTGCTGCTGCTTCGGGGCGCGCTGTCGCCAGATGCGTCCGCCGAGCCGGCCCGATCGATCATCGCCAAGGGTCTCGAATACCTCTCTCTTGGCGCCGGATCGGCCGGTCTTCTGCTGCTCTGGATAGCGGCATGGTTCACCGTCGTCACCGGCTGGGATTACTTTCGCAAGGGCCTGCCCTATATTCGCGCTAAGGAGGCCACGACCCCAACAGTGGCGGCGGCAGCCGAAACGAGGGACTGATCCGGGGATCGGCGCGCATTTCGGATAACGGTGCGACAACGAAGGAACGGCATGCAAGTTCTGTATTTCGCTTGGCTGCGCGAACGCGTCGGCGTCGCCTCGGAGGAAATCGATCCCGAGGGCGCGGCAACCGCGCGTGATCTGGTCAATCAGCTAAGCGCCCGTGATCCTCGATA
>DATLAW010000002.1:0-7172 GCA_035527255.1 Thermohalobaculum sp.
GCTCCTGTGCCGATCGAGGCAAAATCGCCTCGACCAACAAGACAGCGCCCTCAGCCGACACGCGGCAATCTCAATACCGCTCACCGCCGACTACAGCAGCGAGGGCAACCTATCGCGAAGCGATTTAGTGCTTTGACCCGAAGGAGACCTCCGCAGTTGATTGCGCGGACGGCAGCTCAGCGGACGAAGCTGCCATCTGAGAAAAATTCCAAATGTCCGGTTCGACCCCGGATGCCGACATTGAGGCTAAGGCAAGAAAGTGCCAGAATGCGACAAAGCCCCTATTTTGATCCGACGCCGATAGTGACTGCCAGGCCGATGTCTGCCTTCGGGCGGTAGGGCGAAATTCAAATCCGACCGATTCTTCAAACAAGCTGCGGTATGGAATTCGGCACCGGCGGTTCCGGCTACGGACGCTTCAGCCCCGAAACAGACGCTCTCAAGGTAGCCTGAATTGTCGCAATTGCACTCGAAACCGTAAATTGATGCGATTGCCCGAGCTACATTGGTGTTTTGCATTCGGCTTTGCCAAGAATCGGCAGTGCTCGCAGTTGTCTTTCTGAGAAGTGAGCAAACAGCGAATTTGCGGCGCTACTCCGGTCGCAGCCGCAGGGTCATTTCCAGCTGTACCGAGGCACCGAACGGCAGTTGCGGGGCGCCGGTAGCGGTGCGGGAGTGCCGTCCCGCCTCGCCGAACACGGCGATCAACAGGTCCGAAGCACCATCGATGACCTTGGGCTGCTCGGTGAAATCATCGGCGGAACGAACAAACCCCAGCAGTTTCTCAACCGACGCGATCTGATCCAGATCGCTGATCTGGTCCTTTACCGTGCGCAGCATCTGCAAGACCGCCTGGCGTGCGCAGAGCTGGCCCTCCGCTACAGTGACATCGCTGCCGACGGCGCCGCGCACGAGGCCGATCTGGCCCGAGACATATAGCAGATCTCCAGATTGCTTGCATCCAAGGTAGTTGGCGACGGGCGGCTTCGACGGCGGCAATTCCTGCCCAATCGACTTTAGTTGGCGCTCGACCATGCTGGTATCGGCTCGAATTGGCATCTCGATCTCCTGGTTTCGGTGAGGCAGGGGGGCGGTCGGGGACGCGCATATATGACGGCGCGCCCCGGATCAGGGCGAAGATCAGCCGTGCATCTCGCGCCAGCGCACCACCGCGGCGGTGACGAGGCCAAACAGCACATGACCGGCGAGGGACGCCCAGGTGAGCGGGATGAAGCCGAGGAAGGCGGGCAGGCCGGCGATCAGGTGGGCCATGACGTATAGCGCGAACACCCAGAGGCCGACGCCAAAGCCCATCCCAACAATCCACCAGGGCAGAAACGGCGTGACAACCCTGGCAATCGGCCGCGCAATGAAGAGGTAGCCGAGCGGGTAGAACACAACGCCGACGACGCCGTGGATAAGTTCGGCGAGGAACAGGTTGCTGAAGCCGAACACGGACTGCACCAGCGCCGCCGGCTGCAGTGGCCCACCGACCAAGGGCGGCGTGATCACCCTGGCCCAGAACTCCCAGGCCAGATCGGCTGCAGCGCCGGCAAGCAGGGCGGTGATCAGGACACGGGCGGTGAGTGCGGGCAGCAAGGCCCCGCGTTCGGCGCTGGCATTGAGAATAGGTATGGACATGATCGTTCCCTCTTGGGTTTTCATCAAAGTGGCCGCGCATATCTGGCAGGCCGCCTGAGCCAAAACTACAACCGTAGCATCGGCTGCCGCCAATATCGGCTGCTGATCATTTCCATAGCCGTATGCTATGGGTTGGGGAGGCGGCCGGGCCTGATTGCATTGCGGTTCGCGATTTCGGCGTGAAATCGGGTATGCTCCCGGCGCGTGGGCGGCAGGAAGGCGACAGCAGATGGAAATGCATCAGATTCGCTACTTTTTGGCGGTGTCGCAGCATCTGAACTTCACCAAGGCGGCCGAAGCCTGTCATGTGGCGCAGCCGTCGCTGACCCGGGCGATCAAGAAGCTGGAGGAGGAGCTGGGCGGCGAGTTGTTCCGGCGCGAGCGCCGGGCGACCCACCCGACCGAGCTTGGCCGGATGATGCTGCCGTTGCTAAGCGCCTGCTACGACGGCGCCCAGACTGCCAAGACGCTGGCCGGGTCCTACGCCACGGGCGACCACGCGCCGCTGTCGCTGGCGATTTCGCGGTCGGTCAATCTGGCTCATTTCGTCGGACCCTTCGCCGAGCTTACCCGCGCCATGCCGGGGTTGTCGCTCAGCTTCTTCCGCGGCCCCGGAGACGAAGTCGGGGAACGCTTGAAAAGCGGAGAAGCGGAGCTGGCGATCGCCGGGCCGTTCGCGGTTTCGTGGGAGCGCCTGAACGAATGGCCGCTGTTCACCGAGACCTTCGCGCTGGTGGCCCATCGCGACCATCCGCTGGCCCAGCGGGACCAGATCGATCCCGGCGCCCTGGCCGGGGAGCGGTTGCTGGCGCGGCCCTATTGTGGATCGCACGAGCGGCTGATGACGGCGCTATCCGAACACGGCGTCGACGGGTTGGCGGTTCATACGATGGCGACAGAGGACGATATGGTCGCGCTTCTGGAGGCCAATGCCGGCGTCGCCTTCCTGCCGCGGACCGCGCGGCGCCCGGACGGCGCCCGGACCATCGAGATAACCGGACTGGGGCTGGAGCGCACCGTCAGGCTCTACGATGTGGCCGGGCGGCGGCGCTCGCCAGCGGCGTCGGGGCTGATCAAGCTGTTGCGCTCCGCCGATCTCCTGGACGAGGCGGCGTAGGCGCTATCGTTTGGCCGCAAGCGTCTCCAGCGCGTCGAGGATCGCCTCGCTCGCCATCCTCCGGCGGAAATCCGCTTCGACGAAGCGGGCAGCGATGACCCTACCCGGGCCGATCACGAAGGTCGCCGGGATCGGCAGGAACCAGCCATCGTTTCCCTGGAAACGCGACAGATCGAGCCCGAGCGTCTGGTAGCGGGACTTCCCCTCGCTGCCGACCCAGATCATCAACCCCAGCGATAGCGCATAAGCGTTGTCGAGGTCGGTCAGGACACTGAAGTCCAGCCCGTTTTCGGCTTTGAGCTGCGCGGCGTAGCGCTGCTTCTCCGGGATGATCGAGACGATCCGGGCGCCGAGTTGTTCAACGGCCGGGCAGATGGCCGCAAGATTGCGCAGCTCCAGTTTGCAATAACCGCACCAGTGGCCCCGGTTCAGGCTGAGGACCAGCGGGCCGTCCGTCAACAACTCATCTAGGCCCACCAGCCTGCCGCGATCGTCCGGCAGAATGAAGTCCGGGATCTGGCCGCCGATTTCCGGCGCCTGCGCCCCGGCACCGGCCTTGGTGAGGCGTGCGACGAGCCGGTCGTAGATCAATTGTCCCGGCCCGGGTTGAGCCGAAAGCAAGTCCAGGCGATCCTGTAATTGCCGGTCCAACGCGTGCGCCTCGATGGATGCGCGTGAGATCTCGTCTTCAGAACTGCTCATGCCGTCGCTCCGCGCATGGTCCGCCTCTTTGGATCGCCCTCGGTTTATCACAGTCATTTGTAGCACTGGCGACGATAGCAAGGGGCTATGAATATCATCGCCAGATGATATTGGCGCCGTGGAGACGGTATCCGGTATCTTTTCCAGGCAGAAACGCCGCCAGCATTGACCCGGAGACGGCGCAGCCGACAGCAGGGCCACAGTTCAGCGAGAGTGAAAAATGAGCATATTATCATCCATAACGATGAGCGGCATCGACTATATCTCGACGCTTTTCATCTTTTCGATCGGCTTGTTCGTCCTCGTGCTAGCAGTGCTGTTCGTCATCGATATCAGTCAGACGCACGATGCAATCAGGCGCAACTATCCAGTCATCGGCCGATTCCGCTATCTGTTTTCAGCGCTGGGTGAATTTTTTCGCCAGTACTTCTTTGCCCAGGATCGCGAGGAGATGCCGTTCAACCGGGCGCAGCGCGAATGGGTCTACAAGTCGTCCGAAGGCGTCGATAATACCGTGCCATTTGGCTCGACCCAGAGCCTGACGCCGGTGGGCACGCCGATCTTCGTCAACTGCCCGTTCCCAACGCTGGACGAGGACGCGGTCGCGGCAACTCCGATCGTGATCGGCCCGCATGCGCGCATGCCCTACGAAGCCAGTTCGGTCATCAACATCTCCGGCATGAGCTACGGCGCCCTGTCGCGCCCGGCAGTGCTGGCGCTGTCAAAGGGCGCAAAGCTCGCCGGGTGCTGGATGAACACCGGCGAGGGCGGGCTATCGCCGTATCACCTGGAGGGCGGCTGCGACATCGTCTTCCAGATGGGCACCGCCAAGTTCGGTGTGCGCCACGAGGACGGAAGCCTCAGCCACGAGCGGTTGGAGGAACTTGCCGCCCTGCCGCAGGTGCGGATGTTCGAGTTGAAGCTCAGCCAGGGCGCCAAGCCCGGCAAGGGCGGCATCCTGCCCGCGGTCAAGGTAACCGAGGAAATCTCGAAGATCCGCGGCATCCCGGTCGGCGAGGCGGCTATTTCGCCGAACCGGCACCCGGAGATCGACTCCGTCGAAGAGCTTTTGGATTTCATCAACCTGTTGCAGCAGATCACCGGCAAACCGGTCGGCTTCAAGACCGTCGTCGGCGCCTATGGCTGGCTGGAGCGGATGTGCGAGGAGATCAACCGCCGCGGGCCTGAGTTCGCACCGGATTTCATCACCGTCGACAGCGGCGATGGCGGCACGGGTGCGGCACCGATGCAGCTGATGGACAATGTCGGCCTGCCGCTCAAGGAGTCACTGCCGATGGTGGTGGATATCCTCTGCCGTTACGGCCTGCGCGAGCGGATCCGCGTCATCGCCTCGGGCAAGCTGATCACCCCGGCCGAGGTCGCCTGGGCCTATTGCGTCGGCGCCGACTTCGCCATCTCGGCGCGTGGCTTCATGTTCGCGCTGGGCTGCATCCAGGCGATGAAGTGCAACAAGAACACCTGCCCCACCGGCATCACCACCCATGACCGGCGGCTGCAAAAGGGCTTAAACCCCGAGGACAAGGCGGTCCGGGTCAAGAACTTCGTCGACAAGATGCGCTACGGCGTCGGGGTTATCGCCCATTCCTGTGGCGTCCGGCACCCGCGGGCCTTGAAGCGCTATCATGTTCGGATCGTGCAGGAGAACGGCAAGTCCGTGCCGCTGGACGTGCTCTATCCGCAACCGGAACCGATCGACAATCGCAGCGACGCCGCCTGACCGGCGCATGTTTTTAGGAGATGAACGATGAAAGACCAAACCGACACCAAGGCCTCCGATCTATTCGTGAAGGCGCTTGAGAACGAGGGCGTCGAGTATGTCTTCGGCGTTCCCGGCGAGGAGAACCTCGATTTCCTTGAATCGCTCCGGACCTCAACGATCCGGTTGATCCTGACTCGGCACGAGCAAGGTGCCGCCTTCATGGCGGCAACCTATGGCCGGCTGACCGGCAAGGTCGGCGTGTGCCTGGCAACCCTCGGGCCCGGCGCGACCAACTTTGTCACCGTGGCGGCCTATGCCCATCTCGGCGCCTTTCCGATGCTGATGATCACCGGCCAGAAGCCGATCAAGAAAAGCAAGCAAGGCCGGTTCCAGATCATCGACGTGGTCGCGACAATGAAACCGATCACCAAATTCGCCCGGCAGATCGTCAACGGGCATTCGATCCCCTCGCTGGTGCGCGAAGCGTTCCGCCTGGCACTGGAGGAGCGCCCGGGGCCGGTTCTGCTGGAATTACCCGAGGACATCGCCGAGGAGCGGGTCCCGGATGCCGACCTGATCCCCGCACAGGCACCGCAGCGCCCAATCTGCGCCGAGGCGCCAATCGAGGAAGCAGCCCGGCTGATCCGCGCCGCGAAGCACCCGCTGGTGCTGGTCGGCGCCGGGGCCAACCGCAAGCGGGTGATCCGCGAGCTTTCGGCCTTCGTGAGCAAGACCGGCATTCCGTTTTTCAACACCCAGATGGGCAAGGGAGTGATCGAGGGCTGCGCCGACAAGTATATGGGCACGGCGGCGCTGTCGGAGGGCGACTATCTGCACTGCGCCATCGAGCGCTCTGACCTAGTGATCAATGTCGGTCATGACGTGGTCGAGAAACCGCCCTTCCTGATGAGCCCCGGCGGCAAGACCGTGATCCATGTGAATTTCAACTCGGCCGAGGTCGATGAGGTCTATTTCCCGCAGCTTGAACTGATCGGTGACATCGGCTCGACGGTCGCCCGGCTGACTGAGCGCTTGGAGCCGGTCCCGACCCACGATCTGGCCTATTTCGAGCGGGTTCAGCGCGAGGTGCGCCAGCACATGGAGGAAGGCGCCGACGATCCGCGCTTCCCACTGATCCCACAGCGGATCGTCGCCGATGTGCGCCGGGCCATGCCCGAGGACGGGATCATCGCGCTCGACAACGGCATGTACAAGATCTGGTTCGCCCGCAACTACCGGACCCATGTGGCCAACACCGTGCTGCTCGACAATGCCCTGGCGACCATGGGCGCCGGGCTGCCTTCGGCGATGGCGGCGGCAATGCTGTACCCGGATCGCCGGGTCATGGCGGTCTGCGGCGATGGCGGCTTCATGATGAACAGCCAGGAGATGGAAACGGCGGTGCGTTTGGGGCTGAGACTGGTGGTTCTGGTGATCGATGACAATTCCTACGGCATGATCCGCTGGAAGCAGGCCATTGCCGGTTTTGACGACTGGGGGTTGACCTTCAACAACCCGGATTTCGTGAAATATGCCGACGCCTATGGCGCAACCGGCCACCGCATCGAGGCAACCGACGACTTCGTGCCAACCCTGAACCGCTGCTACGAGCAGGGCGGTGTGCACCTGGTGGCGGTCCCGGTCGATTATTCGGAGAACAAGCGCGTCCTGATCGACGAGTTGTCCGAAAAAGTCTGCCTGATCTAGGGGTCGGCATTCAGTTGGAGCCGCTGTTGCCGCTGTCACGCCGGGACATGGTCCCGGCGCCTCCCCCCGGCCGGAGTGCCCGTCGCGATGCCGGCAGGGGTTCAATCGCAGCCCTTGATCGGCGATTGGCCGCGCGATCAGAAGGTCCCATCATGAACCCAAACCCGCGCGTCGCTCTATACCTGCAAAGCCGCCAAGATACGCGCTCGAGGCTGCGCCGGATATCCGGAATTTGCGCTAAACCCGGACCGTGAGGGCGATGTCGTCTTTCGGGTGATGTCGAGG
>DATLAW010000003.1:0-32252 GCA_035527255.1 Thermohalobaculum sp.
TCCTCGCGGCGCAGATATGCCCCCTGCTCGACCAGCGCCCAGCACGCAGTGTCGGGAGCGCAATCCTCGGAACCGCGATAGCGCATCAGATGCAAAACGGGCATGGTCGCCGCGATATATTCTTGCGGCCCATCCGAAAGATGTAGGCCACGGCGTTTTAGCTGGGTCAGGAAGAACGACCGGGCGACCATCCGGTCGGCGACGACGGAGGCCAGCGAGACGGATATCATCACCGCGATCCCGGCCTGCCAATCCGCAGTCAATTCGAACACGATCAGCGTTGACGATATCGGCGCGCCCAACACTGCACCGGCCACGGCACCCATCCCGGCTAGCGCATACAAACCCTGGCTGCCAGAAACCGACGGGAAAATCTGGATCGCGATCTCGCCGAACGCGCATCCGGTTAGCGCGCCCAGCATCACCGCAGGCGAGAAAACGCCGCCCCCCATCCGCCCGGCGAAAGTTACCGCGACCGCCGCTACCTTGACCACTGCGAATGTCACCGCCGTAAAAAAAGCAATTTGTGTGGTTAGCGCCAGCGTGGTCGTCTCGTAGCCGACCCCGATGATGTGCGGGAATTGCAGCGCGATAACGCCCAGCATCGCACCTGCCACGGCCGGGCGCAGCCAGTCTGGCATCGCCAGCTTGTGCTGAATCCTGTCGGCAATACCCTCGGCGATAAACAGGATGCGGATCATCACGACACCGATGAAGCCCGAAAGAATACCGAGGATCGCGAAGGCTGGAATCTCCCAGTAGAATGCTATCGACTGTATTGGCAGCATGAACTCGGTAATGTCGCCCAGATGAATGCGGCTGACCACGGCGGCGGCAACCGACGAGATCACGATCGGGCCGAACGCATGCAGCGCATAGTGCCGGAGCACCACCTCGAGCGCGAACAGTGCCCCGGCCAGTGGCGCGTTAAAGCTGGCCGAGACCGCCGCCGCCGCTGCACAGCCGAGGATATCTCGGGCCGTGATCGGCGGCGCTTCAAGGCGGTCGGATATCCACGATGCGATCACCGCCCCAATGTGGATCGCCGGTCCTTCACGCCCGGTGCTGCCGCCGGTCGAAAGCGTCACCAATGCGGCCAGCGACGAGGCGATGCCAACTCTGCGGTCGACGCGCCCGGCATGAATTGCCGCCGCCTCGATCACCGCATCGACCCCGCGCGCCCGGGCGTCGCGCGTGAAGATCGTCAGGATCAAGCCGACAACCAACCCACCAAATATCGGCACCAGCAATACCACATACCAGGGCAGCCCAGCGGCGGCGGAGTGTATCATCTCGTCGCTGGCGCCATAAAACAGGGACTGCAGCCACGAGATTGCCGTGCGGAACAGAATGACCGCGTAGCCGGTCACGACGCCGATGACGACGGCGATCGGCCACAGGATAAGCTGGCTGCGCACATCGGCGCGGCGCAGCCAGTGGCGCAACTTCCATGCCCCGGCGCGGAACTGCCTGATGGTGCGGTATTTCTCGCTCAAAGGCATGTTTTCCCGGCATGACCTGCAGGACCCCTGCCCTGACCCTAAGGCCATATGCCGGAGGGAAAAAGGCCCGCAGTCACGGTTTCCGGCGAATACCGATGGTATTGCCCACCTGTGGCGGCCGCGGCAAGGTGGCGTGGAGCACGCGCAGTCGCTCGATCCGTTCCAGTGCCCAATCCGGATAGGGCGCCGAGCGGCGCGCCTCAAGATCCACGTTCATGCTCAGGCTCTCATAGGTCGCTGCGGGTTCGCCAGTTTGAAGATTGATCATGGTGGAGAAAAAATGGATGCGCTTCGCGTCGGCGTCGAGCAACTGGAAATCGCAGACAAATTCGGCACCCTCGACCAGTTCGCCCATATAGTGGATCTGGGTTTGCAGCGCCATCGGCCCCATCCGGGTTTGGCGAACGAAGGTCACGCCAATCCCCAGATGATCCTCCAGAATCTCGTCAACCGCATGATCGAATGCCAGGGTGTAGTAGGCGACATTCATGTGGCCGTTATAGTCGATCCACTCGGGCAGCACCCTGCGGGTGCCGCTGCGGATCGGTGCCGCCTCGAAATCATCATTCACTTGCGCCATGTAACCCTCGCTTGCCATTGCCGGTCAGAATAGACCAGCATATCCCGGCAGGGAACAGGAGAGAGGTCATGACGATCGAAAGCGCAATCGAGGAACTGGCGCCACATTTTGGCGACCGGCTGAGCCGAACTGCAGCGGTGCGCGAACAGCACGGCCACGACGAAGCGCATCACGCGCCGAAGCCACCCGATGCGGTCATCTGGCCGCGCTCGACCGACGAGGTCGCTTTGGTTGCGCGGACCTGTCATGCGCATGGCTGCCCGATCGTGCCCTGGGGCACCGGCACGTCGCTAGAGGGTCAGGTGATCCCGGTTCAGGGCGGCATCAGCCTCGATTTCGCCCGGATGGATCAGGTGCTTGCGGTGCATGCCGAAGATATGGACGTGGTGGTCCAGCCCGGCATCAGGCGCAAGCAGCTGAACGAATATTTGCGCGACACTGGCCTGTTCTTCCCGATCGATCCGGGGGCGGACGCCTCGCTGGGTGGCATGGCGGCGACACGGGCATCGGGGACTTGCGCCGTGCGCTATGGCACCATGCGTGAGGCGGTGCTGGCGTTGGAAGTGGTGATGGCAGACGGGCGCGTCATCCGCACCGGTAGCCGGGCGCGCAAATCTTCGGCCGGCTACGACCTGACCAAACTGATCGTCGGTTCCGAGGGAACCCTCGGCATCATCACCGAGTTGACCATACGGCTGCACGGCGTGCCTGAGGCGATCTCGGCGGCGACCTGCGCGTTCATAGGGATGGAGGATGCCGTGAACGCGGTGATCCAGACCATCCAGATGGGCGTGCCGGTGGCGCGCATCGAGCTTCTGGACGCGCTGACCATTCGCGGGTTCAATGGCTACTCCGGTTATGACATGCCGGAGCATCCCACCCTGTTTCTCGAGTTTCACGGCTCGGAGTCCGGTGTTGCCGAACAGGCCGAAACCGTGGGCGAGATTGCCCGCGACCATGGTTGCCTCGGCTTTGACTGGACCACCAACCCCGAGGAACGCAGCCGCCTTTGGCAGGCGCGCCACGATGTTTATTACGCCCAGCAGTCGTTGCGCAAAGGCTCGCGCGGCTACGTCACCGATGCCTGCGTGCCGATTTCACGGCTGGCCGAGGCAATTCTCGAGACCGCCGAGGATCTTGCGACAAGCCCGCTGATCGCACCGCTGGTTGGCCATGTCGGCGACGGCAACTTCCATCTGGCGATCCTGATCGATCCGACCGACCCGGTCGAGGTGGCTGAAGCCGAGCGGCTGGGAACGCGCATCTCCGAGCGTGCCCTACGGCTTGGTGGCACGGTGACCGGCGAACACGGGGTCGGTCTCGGCAAGCGCAAGTTCATGCAGGCGGAGCATGGCGACGCCTGGGCGGTGATGGGCGATATCAAACGGACGCTGGACCCGCGCGGCATTCTCAACCCCGGTAAAATCGTCCCGGGGAACTGAACAAATTGGGTGTTATCGGGGGTTATCGAGTCGCCCAGACTAGCAGGAAGATCACGCCGACGATGCCAAGCCCCCAGGGGCTGAGCATGAATCCGATATAATCGCCAGCGACCTCCTCGACACCGGAACCAACCGCGTCGCCGGCGCTTTGCCCCGCCTTTTTTAGAACCGTGTCAAGCATTCCAAACCGCCTAGGCCATCAGTGCCCGCGCCGCCGACCGGGCTTCGGGAGTAATCACTTCGCCCGCAAGCATCCGCGCAATCTCGTCGATCCGCAAGTCCGGGCCAAGCGCTTCGACGTCGGTTCGGGTGATTGTGCCGTCGGTGGTCTTGGCGATGCGCCAGTGATGGGCGCCGCGCGCCGCCACCTGCGGGCTGTGGGTAACCACCAGCACCTGCGCGCCTTCAGCGAGCTGCGCCAACCGCCGCCCGACCGCGTCCGCGGTGGCGCCACCGACGCCACGGTCGATCTCGTCGAAGATCATCGTCAACCCGGGCGCGCGCGCCGCCAGGCAAACCTTCAGCGCCAGCAGGAACCGCGACAGCTCGCCCCCCGAGGCAATGCGGTCGACCGGGCCAGACGGCGCACCGGGATTGATGCTGGCGGTGAAATTGACGTCATCGACACCATCGGGTCCAGGCTTGCCCGGCGCAATCACCGTGTGAAAGCTGGCATTTTCCATGCGAAGCGGGCCAAGCTCCGCAGTCACCAGGGCATCAAGACGCTTGGCGGCCTCGGCGCGAGCAACCGACAATTTTTGCGCCTGATCTTCAAAACGCCGGCGCGCCTCGGCCGCCTCGACCTCCAGCCCGGCAATCCGTTCGCCACCGACATCTATCTCGTCCAGCCGGCGGGTGAAATCGACGGCCAGGTCAGGCAGGTTGTCCGGGATGGTCTGATGTTTGCGGGCCAACGCCCGGATCGCGAACAAACGCTCCTCAACCACCTCCAACCGTCCTGGGTCAAAGCTCAGACGCTCGAGAACAGTTTCGACCCTGCGTTGCGCATCGTTCAACTCGACCAGCGTCCGGTCGACGGCTTCAATCGCGCCATCAAGCAACCCATCTGCCTTTTCCGCGGCATGGGTCAGCCACGACAAAGCCTCGGACAATGTCCCCTCGGCGCCATCGGGCGACAGGGATTGGGCGGCGCGGGCAATATCATCGCGAATACGCCCGGCGGACTGGATCAAGCGGCGCTCGGTATCTAGCAAGTCATCTTCGCCGAACTCCGGCGCCAACTTGCTTAGCTCGGCCAAGCTATGGCGCAGGAATTCCGCATCCTCCGCCGCACTTGCAAGGCGCTCGCGCGCCTCGCGGAGCTGGCGCTCGGCAGTCTCGGCTCCGGCCCAACAGGCGCGCGTTTCACCGATCAGCGGCGCGAGATCTCCGAAGCTGTCCAGCAATGGCCGATGTACGCGCGGGTTCAGCAATCCACGGTCGTCATGCTGACCATGAACCTCGACCAGGAGTTCGCCGACCTGACGAAGCGATTCGGCGCTGGTGCGCTGGTCGTTGACGAAACAACGTGCCGGGCCGTCCTGCGCGGCGATTCGGCGTAGGACCAGCTCATCGGCGGAAGCGTTCAGCCCCAGTTCCTCCAGAAGCGCGAACACCGGATGATCCGCGGCGGGATCGAAGATCGCCGTGACCGACCCCTGCCCTGCAGTAACGCCGACCAGTTCACGTCCGGTCTTGCGCCCCAGCGCGAAGCCAAGAGCGTCGAGGAGAATGGACTTCCCGGCCCCGGTTTCGCCGGTCAAAACGTTGAGGCCGCGATGAAACTCCAGCGTCAGCGCCTCGATCAGAACGATGTTCCGGATCTCAAGGCTCAGGAGCATCGTGCCCCAATCCTTTCGGCTTGGATCAGAGCCACTTGCCCTGAATCACCTGGCGATAGATGCGGCTAAGGAATCCGGTGCGATCCTCGCCTTCAGGTAGCAAATTCCGGCCGGTCAGCAGAGCATAGCTGTTGGCGTACCAATCTGAGCCTGGATAATTGTGACCCAGCACCGCGGCCGATGCCAATGCTTCCCTTTCCAAGCCCAATGCCAGATTTGCCTCGACCATCCGATGGAGTGCCTCGGGGGTTTGACTGGTGGTCTGATATTTTTCAGAGACGACCCGGAAGCGATTGATGGCGGCGGTGTAGTGGCCGCGCTTCAAATAGTAGCGGCCGACTTCCATTTCCTTGCCGGCAAGGTGGTCAAGCGTCAGATCAATTTTAAGCTGAGCATCACGAGAAAAGTCGCTCTCGGGGTAGCGGCTGACCACCTCGCGCAGCGCTGTCAGCGCCCGCTCGGTTGTTGCTTGATCGCGACCGACGTCGACAATGTTATCATAGTAGGTCAGCGCGATCAGATGCTGGGCATAGGGCGCATCCTTGTCGGACGGATAGAGATCGAGATAGCGTCGCCCGGACGCCCGCGCGCTGCCAAAATCTCCGGCAGTATAGGATGAGAAGGCAGACATGATGATTGCCCGTTTCGCCAGCTGCGAAAACGGATAAAGCCGCTCGATCTCATTGAATGTCTTGGCTGCTTCGATCGCATTGCCATCGGCCAATTGTGCCTCGCCCAGCTGAAAGATCTCACCCGGCGGCGTCTCATCGAGCGTGACTTCTTCGTCGCTACTAAACAGCGAGCAACCAGCCAGTGCGGCTACAATACACAGGGTCGTGGCTAGGCGGAGCAGGTGCAGTGTGGTCATCCAACGGGTCCTTCCGGTTCGCGGACCACGCCCCCCGATGGGTGGGAATCGGCGATGTCATGGCGCGTTGCGGCGCAGAATAGTCCGCTCGTACCAGTTCGGGAAGAGGCATGATCCACGAGCGCGTTCTGTATCGCCTCAAACAGCGATCGGCGCGTCCAAAACACGAGCCGCTGGCGGGTTAAACGCACCGCCTGGCATCTGACCGGGCATCAGATCGCACCATTCCCACGCATTCGGGTGCAAGAACAGCTTGCGGAGCAGAAGGTTGGAGATATCGTGACCTGCCTTGACGCCGGTATAGCGCCCGATGATGGGCGCGCCGGTAAGCGCGAGGTCCCCGACTGCGTCCAACATCTTGTGGCGGACGAACTCATCCGGGTGGCGCAGGCCGTCTGGATTCAGGACGCGCCCATTATCGACAATAACCGCGTTATCCAGGCAACCGCCGCGCCCAAGCCCCTTGCGGCGAAGCGTTTCGACATCGGCAAGGCAGCCGAAAGTTCGGCTGTCTGACAGTTCCGAGACGATGGCGCCGCCGGTCAGCGTCATCCGTTTCGATTGCTTGCCAATTGCCGGATCGGAAAAGCAGACGCTGAAATCCATCTCGAATTGTGGTGCTGGCGAAAGCTGCGCCATTTTGTCATCCACCGTGACCAAAATCGGCTCAAGCATCCGGATCGCGCGGCACGGTACGCCCAAATTGCGAATACCGACACGAGCAAACCCGCGTACGAATTCGACAGCGCTTCCGTCCATGATCGGCACTTCCGGGCCGTCCAGTGAAATGCTGGCGTCGGTAATACCACAGCCCACCAGCGCCGCGAGCAGATGCTCGACAGTCGAGACAGACAGGCCATCACTGTTGGCAAGCCGAGTGCAGAGCTGTGCGCTGGCGACGAAATCGTAACGGGCCAGAATCGGTCGGGCAGCGAAGCCAGCGTCGGTTCGGTGAAATATGATACCCGACTTCGCAGGAGCCGGCGCAACGCAAAGCATGACCGATCGCCCACTGTGCAATCCGATACCGCGGAATTTTACCGCGTTATTCACTGTGCTGTGCATCATCGTGCACACCCCTCGTCCGGTCAGAGAGTGAAGCCGCTCTCGATCGACGATACCTCATTTCACGTTGAGATTTGTCTAGCGAACCGAAGGCATGCGCTCAAATCAATCTTTATGACCCTTTGCAACATTGACGCGCGAGGGCCGCTCACGAAAAAGGGCCGCCCGGTGAAGGGCGGCCCAATTAATTTGAGCGAGAGTGCTGCTCGATCTAGTTGGCCTGGCGGCGCAAGAACGCTGGGATCTCGCCCTCGTCCTCATCGACACTTTCGCGTTGAGTTGCACGGGTCTCGTCAGACGCCGGATCTTGTTGCACGGTACCGGCAACTCGATGGATCAGTCTGTTGATCGCAAACAGTCCTGCGCGTGCCGTGTGACCACGGCTCTCGGTTTCGGCAGGATTGGCGGTCGACTGGCGCAGAGGTTCACGGTCAGCCGCCAAACTCGGCTCAAGGCGCGGACGCGAGTCGACATCCGCGCGCAGCGACGCGGAATCCAGTGAACTACGAACAGTCTCAAACAACTCCGGCTCATCATCGCCGATGGTAACCGGGGGGCGTTGTTCCGCATCGCGCAGCGCCCGTGCGGCCATCGCCCGTTGACGCACTTCTTCGGCACGGGCACGGATATCGTCAGGCGAAGGTGCTGTCGCGGCCTGTGTCTCGAACGTCTTTGCCGCGTCAGCTGCCCTGTGTTCGGCTGGCGTTGGTTGCCGATCCGGCTGCACTGTGGCTGTTGTTCGCTGCACGCTCTCCTGTTCGGCGACCGGCTCGGGCCGGCGTTGGCCGCTGCGCACCGCAGACATCATGCCCGGATCTGTGCTGACCGGGCGCCGGCGCGTTGCTGCCTCCACCGGCGGCCGTTTGACACAGCTCTCAGCATCAATGCCGGTGGCAACTACGGAGACCCGCATCCGACCGTTCATTTCCGGATCGATCGCCGAGCCGAACTTGATCATCGCATTCGGATCAACCTCTTCCTTGATCCGATTTGCCGCCTCGTCCATCTCGAACAGCGTCAGATCGTAGCCGCCGGTGATGTTGATTAGAACGCCGCGCGCACCTTTGAGGCTGACCTCGTCCAGAAGCGGGTTGGCAATGGCCTTTTCAGCCGCGTCGATGGCTCGGGTCTCGCCCTCGGCCTCGCCGGTACCCATCATCGCCTTGCCCATCTCCTCCATCACCGAGCGGACATCGGCAAAGTCGAGGTTGATCATGCCGGGCCGCACCATCAAATCGGTGACGCCTTGCACGCCCTGATAAAGCACATCGTCGGCCATCATGAAGGCTTCGACAAAGGTGGTCCGTTCCGAGGCGACCTGGAACAGGTTCTGGTTCGGAATCACGATCAGCGTATCGACCACCGCCTGCATTTCAGCAATGCCAGCTTCGGCCAGTTCCATGCGACGAACGCCCTCGAACTGGAACGGTTTGGTCACCACGCCGACGGTCAGGATGCCCATTTCGCGTGCGACGCGGGCAACCACCGGGGCGGCACCGGTGCCGGTGCCACCGCCCATTCCGGCGGTGATGAAGCACATGTGGCAGCCATCGAGGTGATTCATGATCTCCTCAAGTGATTCTTCGGCCGCCGAGGTCCCTACCTCAGGCTTCGAACCCGCCCCGAGTCCCCGGGTCACCCCGGTGCCGAGTTGGATCTTTCGCGCTGCCGTCGAGTGCGCCAACGCTTGTGCATCTGTATTGGCGGCGATGAATTCGACGCCCTGGAGTTTCTTTTCTATCATGTTGTTGACAGCGTTTCCTCCAGCACCGCCAACACCGAACACGGTTATCCGTGCGCGCAATTCATCATTTTCCGGCTCGCGTAGATTCAGTACCATGACTCCTGCCTTTTCATTTTTCCTGGCCCTTTTCGGGCCTTGGTTCTGCTCTTGTTTTTCCTTCACCGTAACTTAAAGCCGCGCGCACGTCACGCGGGAATTCACCAGCTTGACTTCAGCCAGCGGATCATTTCCGTCGCCCTACCCCGTGCCGATAACGCGCGTGGCGCCTCGAAGTCCCAAAGCTCGTCATGAGGCCTCAAAGCATAGGTCGCCAAGCCTACAGCAGTGGAGAAGTCTGGCCCCGAAAGTGACTGCGGCAGCCCGGAAATTCGGATTGGACGGCCGATCCGTGGCCGCCTGCCCAGAATACGGGTCGCCATCTCATCCACGCCGGGCATCTGACACGCGGCCCCGGTCAGAACGATGCTGCAACCCGGCATATCGGTGATGCCAAGCTCGACCAGCCGTTGCCGCAATATTCGGAAAGTCTCCTCGATCCTGGGTCGAATCACACCGATCAGCATGCCGCGGCTGATCTGGCGCCGACTCGGCACATCCTCCTCGCCGATCCGTGGCGCGTCGATCAGTTCACGGTCATCGGCTCCGGTCGGAATCACGCCGCCATAAAGCGTCTTGATGCGCTCCGCCGCAGCCGAACGCATCAGCAATCCGGCAGCAATATCGTTGGTTACATGATCGCCGCCAAAACGGATCTGTTCGGCACATATCAGATGGTCGCGCAGGAAGACCGAAAACGAGGTCGATCCGCCGCCCATATCGACGCAAACAGCACCAGTTCGCTGCTCGTCTTCCACCAGTGCCGACAGACCGCTGGCATAGGGCGCGCAGACCACTCCGGCGAGATCGAGGTCGCACTGGCGGATGCATTCCATCAGGTTCGACAGCGGCCGGGCGTCGACCGCCAATACATGCATCGCGACGGTCAATTTCTCGCCGGTCATGCCGCGCGGATCGGTAATCCCATGCTGGTAATCGACAGACATTTCGACCGGCTGTGCGTGAAGGATCTGCCGCGCCTCGCCGATTGGGGGCGGCGGGCAAGCTCCCAGCGCATTGGAGATATCGCGTTCGGTAACCTGACCGGTTTCGGTCTCGACCTCGGCCGAAGTCGAAAAGCTTTGCGGCCTACCGCCGGAGAACGACACGATGACCTGATCGACCCGGCCTACCTTTGGCGCCGCCATTTTCTCGGAGTTCAGCAGTGCCAGGCGAATCGAGCGGCAAACCTCGTCCATATCTATGATTTCGCCCCGGCGCACGCCGCGCGATTGGACAGTCCGGGCGCCCACCACCTCGATAGCGCCGAACAGGCTGGTTCCGAGATGATCGTTGCGCGCGGCTTCGGCGAGCCGCGCCGGATCGAGCTTGAGAACCAGGCAGGTAATCTTCGACGAACCAATATCGAGAACTGCCAATCGTCCGCGCTTGATCGCCGAATGCAAGCGTCCGCGCATGTTACGATGCGGCATTAGCTGGGCAAAATTCATGTGTCCTCCCCGTCCAATGCTGCGACAGCTCTTCTGATTTGGTACGTCTCGGCGGCTTCGGGCATCATCCGCAGCGCCGGACGGTCCGGCAGGCGCATGTCGATGACCGCGATATCGCGGTCGAGCAATTCCTCGCCGTAATGCAACGCCATGATGCGCGACAGCGCCTCGATACTGCCGATTTCCGGCAGCTTGATCAGCAGGTCGTGGTCGAGGACAATATCCCAGCGCCGCTCGCCAACGCGGACAAGGGCACGCAGCCGGGGGAGAATCTCGGGCGCGGCGGCGAGCAGTTCGATCACCTCGCCAACCCGTTGCGGCGCTCCCTCGCCGATGATCACTGGCAATTCAGGGTAATCTGCGCGGGGGCCCGCGGGACCAATCTCAACCCCGCCCTTGTCCAGCATCACCAGGTCCTTGTGCGCGTCGCGAAACAGAACGACGGCAATACGCTCGACCACAGCGACCCGCATGATGCCTTGCGGATCAAACTGAACGGTCGCGCGTTCGACCGGACCCAGGGCTTCAACGCGGAGGCGCAATTCTTCGACGTCAAGCTTCAGCGAAGAGGTGCCAGGCTGGAGGTCCAGGATGCGGCGCACTTTGGCCTGCAGGTCAACGCTGCCACCGGCGACAATAACGTCACGCACCGCGAATTCCGGACGGGCCGCGACTTGCTCGATCAATGCGGCGACCTTCGCCTCGATCATGCCGCGCCACTCGTCATTGGCGACTACCCGCCAGCCGACCAAAGCCAGCGCCACCAGCGGCAGATATACCAGCACCGCGTTGCGCAGCATCGGCTTCGCCCAGGCGCGCGACAAGCGATACGACAACTTCGACGGTCCAGGGCCTTTTTTGACAACCGGCTGTCGTCCCACCGGGCTCGCCGGGCGCAACGCCGGATGTGCCGACCGGCGCACCTGGTCTGCCGTGATTTTCGGAGCTACCTCGCGCATGACGAATCCTCCACCAGCCAGTGACAAAGTTCCCCGAAATCGATGCCGCAATGGGCCGCCTGCTCCGGGGCGAGCGATGTTGGTGTCATTCCGGGTTGGGTGTTGGTCTCCAGAAGGATTAACCCGTCCAGGCCGCGCGCCTCGTCCCAGCGCAAATCGGTCCGGCTGAGACCCCGGCACCCTAGCGCCTGATGTGCTGTCAGCGCGTGGGCGATGCAGGCGTCGAATACTTCATCGGGCAGCTCAGCGGGCACTATGTGGCGAGAACCACCTTCGGCATATTTTGCATGGTAGTCGTACCACCCGCTGGAGGCGACGATATCGGTTACGCTCAGCGCCCGGTCGCCCATCACCGCGACCGTCAGCTCGCGCCCCGGTACGAACCGCTCAACCAACATGGTCTCAGGGGCGTTATCATCCAGTTGCGCGGGGCCGTTGGCGTGCTCATGCACGAAGTAGATGCCGACAGACGAGCCCTCGTTATTCGGCTTCACCACATAGGGCGGCGCCATCGGATGACCCGAGATCACTTCGGAGCGCGGCACTATCATGCTTTCCGCCACCGGCAACCCGGCTGCGCGATAGACGTCCTTGGTACGCGACTTGTCCATGGCAAGGGCCGACGACAGGACGCCGGAATGGGTGTAGGGGATCGACATCCATTCGAGGATGCCCTGCACGCAACCGTCCTCGCCCCAGCGTCCATGCAGTGCATTGAAAGCGGCATCCGGCGCGGCATCGTTGAGGACCCTGGCGACATCGCGCCCGGCATCAATTTCGATCACTTCGTACCCAGCGCGACGCAGTGCGTTTGCGCATTCACGGCCCGAGACCAGCGAGACTTCTCGCTCAGCCGACAGGCCACCCTTCAGCACCACGACGCGGGGAAATGTCCTGCTCGACATCAGCGCCCCAACTTTTTTAGCCGACCCCGATTTGCATGATTCGCTCGGTGATTCGGCCAACGCCGCTTATGCGGTCTTTGATCCGGGGAGGATAACCCCTATGCGCCGGATTTCCCAGACCAAATCGATGCCGGAATGCGATTTAACCTTGGCCCGGACAGTTTCTCCCAACTGCTCCAGGTCTGTCGCGGTGGCCGTTCCGGTGTTGATCAAAAAATTGCTGTGTTTTTCGCTAATTTGAGCGCCACCAATTCGCATCCCGCGACAACCTGCATCGTCGATCAGCCGCCAGGCCTTGAGATCCATTGGGTCGTCCACAGCACCCGTCGAGGAATATCCAGCCGGGTTGGCGAAGGTAGAGCCGCAGGAGCGCTCGCGAACCGGCTGGCTTGCCGCGCGTTGTTCGACGTAGTGGTCCATCGCTGCATTGATCGCGGCGGGGTCGCCGGGCCGCCCCTGGAGGACAGCGCTGACGATCACCATATCGTCGGGGATCGCCGAGGTCCGATAGGCGAACCGGATATCGTCGTGCAGCAGGGTCAATCGGGCGCCCGAACGGTCGAGCCCTGAAACCTCGACCACGACGTCCGCGGCGTAACTGCCATAACACCCGGCGTTCATCTTGACCGCACCACCAACAGCGCCCGGTATGGTGCGCAGAAATTCGAGCCCCGCGACCCCCGCATCCGCCGCCCGCTTGGCAACATGGGCGTCCAGCGCCGCCGCCCCGGCCCGAACGCGGTTGCCATCGAGTATCTCGATTCCGCTAAAGGCCCGCCCGAGGCGGATGACGACGCCCGGCAACCCGCCATCGCGGATGATGAGGTTCGAGCACACTCCCAACGGCGTGACCGGAATATCCGACGGGCATTGGCTCAGGAACTGTTGAAGATCGTCCGTGTCAGCTGGCTGGAACAGCACCTCGGCCGGCCCGCCAACGCGCAACCAGGTCAGGTCCGCCAGCGCGCGCATCGGAGTCAACTGGCCGCGCACCTGGGGTAAGCGCGCCATGAGTTTTTCCCCATCAAGCGTGCGCCCGGTCACGACGCAACCGCCCAAATCAGCGCCACACCTGAACCCGCCGCACCGGCCCAAGGCACCCAGCGTGGCGCAACAAATACGCCGACCGGCGGTGGTCCGCCTTGCTTCAAAACGATCAGCGCCCCGTTGATCGCGATAAACACCAAGAGCAACACCGCCGATGTCAGCTCGGCCAGGGCGAGCAGCGGTGCTGTCAGTGCCAGCGTCACGGTGACGGTCGTTGCCAGAAGGGTCGCCAGAACCGGCGTTCCAAACCGGGGATGCGCATGGTGGAACACTCGCAACGGCCGCAGAAAGCGGCCAAGCCCATAGAGCACCCGCGCCGACATGACAATTTGCGCCAGAACCCCGTTCAACGCCGCCGCCACCGCGATCATCGCGAGGAATCCCGCACTCCGCCCGGTCGCTGTCTCGAATACCAGCGCCAGCGGTTGCCGACTTTCCGACAACTGGTCGACCGGCACCACCCGCGCTGCCGCCCAGCTAACCAGCACATACAAAATGGTTGTCACCGCCAGCGCGGCAAAAATCGCACGCGGTACCGTCCGCGCGGGGTCGCGGGTCTCCTCGACCATGTTGACCATGTCCTCGAACCCCAAAAAGGCAAAGAAAGCCAGAATGCCACCAGCCGCAATCCCAACGAGGCTAAAGCTCAAGGCGATGTCCGGCTGGATGGCGACTGGACCGGTTGCGCCAACTCCGATCACGACCAGCAGCCCGATGACCTCGATCACAGTGAGAACCGCGGCGAGCATCAACGATTCAAGAACTCCGATCAACGCCGCGATCCCCAGCGCGGAGCCGATCGTCACAATCAGCAGTGCCTCGGGAAGATCGACGATAGCCCGCAGGTAACCGACGCCGCCTTGCAGCACGACGGCGGCCGAGACGACCCCGACAACCTCGATCGCCAACCCAACCGCCGCCGCTGCAAGCGGCTGGCCAGTGGCGGCGCGCAGATATGCCGCCTCACCGGCAGCTTCCGGGATGCGCCCGGTCAACTCGGCATAGGACAAGCCAGTCGGCGCGGCGATGATGGCGGCCAGTACAAAGGCCAACGGCGCCCAAACTCCGGCCTGCCCGGCGACCGCACCCACAAGCACATAGATGCCAGCGCCGACCATGACGCCAACGCCGTAAAGCGTGAGGAGGCCAAACCCCAGCCGCCGCTTCAGGCCGGGTTGGGTCGTCTCCGCGGCCATCAGATATCTCCGATCAACTGCTGCGCTTTGCCAACTCATCGGGCAGCGCATTGGCCCAGGCCGAGATCGTACCAGCCCCGAGGCAGACCACAAGATCGCCCGGTGCCGCATGGGCGGCGACGAATTCCGCCATTCCCTCAGGCGCCTTGATCGCATGGGCTTCGCGGTGGCCATGGGCGCGCAGCCCGCCGACCAGCGCCTCGCTGCTGATGCCCTCGATCGGCGCCTCGCCTGCCGCATAGACATCGGCGATTGCGACGACGTCGGCGTCGTTGAAACAACCGCAGAACTCCTCGAAAAGATCATGCAGCCGCGAGTATCGATGCGGCTGGTGGATGGCGATCACCCTGCCGTCGGTCGCCGAGCGCGCGGCCTTCAGAACGGCGGCGATCTCGACCGGATGGTGACCGTAATCGTCGATGATGGTGGCGCCGTTCCACGCACCAACCCGGGTAAAACGGCGCTTGACGCCGGTGAACGAGGCCAGCCCGCGCCGGATATCATCAAAGCCGATCCCCAACTCTCGCGCCACCCCGATCGCCGCCAATGCATTCAGCACGTTATGCTCGCCCGGCATCGGCAGGTTAAGGCCATCATGACGCTGGTCGGGTCCGGCGCGGGTCACGACATCGAAACACATCGCGCCATCAGCATAGCGCACATTCTCGGCCCGGATATCAGCTTGGCGTGAGAACCCGTAGGTTACGACCCGGCGGTCAGTGACCCGGCCAATCAGGTTTTGCACCTCCGGATGGTCCATGCAGGCAATCAGCGCGCCGTAGAACGGAATGTTCGAGACAAAGGCCTCGAAGCCATCGTGCAGCGCATCGACCGAGCCATAGTGATCCAGATGCTCCGGATCGATATTGGTGACGATAGCAATCGTGGCGGGCAGCTTGACGAAGGTGCCATCGGACTCGTCCGCTTCGACCACCATCCAGCGGCCCTCGCCCAGACGCGCGTTCGAGCCGTAGGACTGGATGATGCCACCGTTGATCACGGTCGGATCCTCGCCGCCGGCATCCAGCAGTGCGGCGACCAGCGAGGTCGTAGTGGTCTTGCCGTGGGTGCCTGCGACGGCGATGTTCGAGCGCAGCCGCATCAATTCGGCCAACATCTCGGCCCGGCGCACCACCGGCAGGGCGTGGGCACGGGCCGCATCCAGCTCCGGGTTGCCGGGCTTGATCGCCGTCGAGACAACAACCACACGGGCCGCGCCCAAATTCTCGGCCATCTGGCCAATATGGATGTCCGCGCCAAGACCGCGCAGCCGTTCCAAAATCGGACTCTCCTTCAGATCCGAGCCCTGAACCGTATAACCCAGGTTCAGCATCACCTCGGCGATTCCGGACATGCCGATACCGCCGATGCCAACGAAATGGATGGCCCCGATATCGAGCGGCAAGGCGGTAGGCGGGTTCATTGGCGTCTCCTGTCTGGGATGCCGGCGGAGGTATCAGGCGGGCGTCGCCCCGGCAAGCACCTCGACGAGATCGGCAAGCCTTCCGGTGGCATCGGCGCGCCCGATCGATAACGCCGACTGGGCCATGTTCGCGGCGCGACCAGGATTGCCGAGGATGGCGCTGACCTCGTCGGCCAGCCGCTCGGGCGTCAGCGCCGCCTCAGCGATCATGAAGGCACCACCGGCCTCGACCAACCCGCGCGCATTGGCGGTCTGGTGATCACGCGCGGCAAGGGCGAACGGGATCAGGATCGAGGGGCGACCGATCACAGCGATATCAGCGACCGACGAGGCGCCAGCGCGCGAGACAACAAGCTGCGCATCGGCCAGCCGCTGCGGCACATCGTTGAAAAATGGCTGAACCACCGCGTCGATCCCGGCGTTGGCATAGGTCGCCACAACTTCATCGTGGTCAGCATCGCGTGCTTGATGGGCAACCATCAGGCGCGTGCGCAGGTCATCGGGAAGGTGAGCGAGGGCGGCAGGAACCTGGCGTGACAAAATGCTGGCGCCCTGACTGCCGCCGATCACCAAGACATTCAGCCGGTCGTCGCCGGGCGCATGATAAGGTGCGCCGGCGTGGGCTGCCACCGCGGCACGGACTGGATTGCCGGTGTGGACTGCCTCGACACCTGCCGGCAGCTCGGTTGGCCAAACACCGCAGGCAACGCGGTTGACCCGGCGGGCAAAAACTTCATTGACCCGCCCCAGCACGCCATTCGACTCGTGGATCAGACGCGGGCAGCCCAACACCCAGGCGGCCGCCATCGCAGGCAGCGCCGGATAGCCGCCAAAGCCGGCAACGCAGGCCGGGCGATCGCGGCGCATCGCGATTATCGCGGTCACGATGCCAGCGGCAATCTGGAACGGCGCCCTAAGCTTCGACAATCCGCCTCGCGCGAAGGTACCGGCGCTGACGACCTGACGCTCGACCGCGTCCGGAAATCCGCCCGCATAACGCGCGCCCCGGTCGTCGGTCGATAGTCGCACCCGCCAGCCGCGCCGCAGCATTTCCTCGGCCAGCGCCTGGGCCGGAAACATATGCCCGCCCGTGCCACCCGCCGCGATGACCAGGAGGGGTGCGCTCACATCTTGCCTCGGAAGTCGGCGGCGGCGTCATGCGGGCGTACCCGGGTCAAAGCCAGCAGTGTCCCCATGGCGATGGCCGCCGCCAGCATCGACGAGCCACCATAGGATATAAACGGCAACGTCATCCCCTTGGCTGGCAACAGCCGGATCGCGACTGCCATGTTGACGAAGGCCTGCAAGCCGAACAGCACCGCCAACCCGGTGCCCGCGAGCCGGATGAAGGGGCTGCGCTCCTCCATCAATCGCATCAGCGCGCGCGCGGTGATAAACAGATAAAGCCCGATGATGACCAAGGTCAGGATCAGGCCAAACTCCTCGGCGGCGACGGCGATGATGAAGTCCGTGTGGGCATCCGGCAGGGTCCATTTAACCGACCCTTGAGCAGCGCCAACCCCGAACAGCCCGCCCTCGCGGATCGCCGACTGGGCGTAGGCGAGCTGGGTGTGCGGATCGACTTCCGAGGCCAAATAGCCGTTGATCCGCCCGGCAAAATGGTCCGAGTTATAATAGGCGAAGGCGCCGCCCGCCCCGATCAGCCCGCCGATGACCAGCAGCATCAGGGTCGGTGCCCCGGAAACAAAAACCATCGTCGACCAAACCGCCAGCACCAACACCGCTTGGCCGAAGTCCGGCTGAAAAGCGAGCATTGCCGCAATGCCGATTGCGGCCATTCCAGACAGGGTGCGCCCCGGCGGGCCGAACCGCTCGAACGAACCCGCCATCAGCCAGGCCGATAGCAGAACGAAGCCGGGTTTCAGGAACTCGGATGGCTGCAGGCTGAAGAAGCCCAGCGAATACCACCGGACCGCGCCTTTGCCAAAATCGGTCCCGAGCCAGGGCAGCGCCATCGTCGCCACCAGCGCACCCACAAACAGGAACACCCCGTAGCGGCGGATCATGGTGAGCGGGAACATCGAGATTGTCGCGATCGTCACCAGCGCCATCACCATGAAGACCACATGGCGGACGACATAGTGATAGGTCCAGAGATCGTTCTTGTCCGCCAGCGGTGGCGACGCCGCCAGACTGAGCACCAGCCCCAGCGCGAACAGCGCCACAACCGCCCCGAACGTCCAGCGATCGACCGAGTGCCACCAATCGCCGACAACGGAACTTTCGATTCGGCCCGCAGCCATGTTGCGGAAAGTCATTTCGGTCATCGCTCGGCCCCCACCAGAAGATCCGACCCCAGATAGGGCGCCACCAGCGCCCGGAATGTATCGCCTCGCGCCTCGAAGCTAGTGAACTGGTCCCAGCTTGCGCAGGCTGGCGACAACAGGATCACGTCGCCAGTTCGCGCATCGGCCCGCGCGGCGGCAACGGCATCGGCCAGCGTCCCGCAGCGAGCATGGGGCGTGTCACCCAGCGTCGCCGCAAATTCCGCCTCAGCCTCGCCGATCAGATACGCCTTGGCGATCCTGCCGAACAGCGGCCGGAGCGCCTCGATTCCTCCCTCCTTGGGCCGCCCACCGGCGATCCAGCGGATGTTCTGATAGGCCAACAAAGCTTTCTCCGCCGCATCGGCGTTGGTCGCCTTTGAATCGTTGACGAAGGTGATGCCCGCCGCCGCGCCAATCCGCTCCATCCGGTGTGCAAGGCCGGGGAAACTTAGCAACCCGCCCTCGATCTGGCGCGGCCCCAGCCGGACTGCCCGGCACGCAGCATAGGCGGCACAGGCGTTTTGTTGGTTGTGCATACCTTGCAACGCCACCGCATCGCGCAGATCGATCGCACCGGCCTGTTTGCCCTTTCGCCATTCGGTCAGATGGCTCTTGTTCATGAACACTGACCAGCCGTCACCGCGCAGCCGCGTCTCGGCCGAGACCCTGATCGGCGTCTCGGTGATCCCGGCGAGGTAACGCCCTTCAATCTCGTCGATGCCGATCACTGAGCGCGTCGGCGCTCCCATCTCGAACAACCGCCGCTTGGCGGCGAAGTAACCACCGACCCCGGCGTGGCGGTCCAGATGGTCGGGCGACAAGTTGAGGAACACGGCAATATCCGGGGCCAGCGTCCGCGCCAGCTCGATTTGATACGAGGACAGCTCGATGACGACAATCTCGCCCGGTTGCGGCGGGTCCAGATCCAGCACACCGCGCCCGATATTGCCGCCCATCTGGGTCTTGCGCCCGGCAGCCTTCAATATGTGATGGATCAGCGCCGTGGTGGTCGACTTGCCGTTCGAGCCGGTCACCGCGATCACCCGCGGCGACGGCTCGTCATCGTCGAAACCCTCCGGGTCGACGGCCAGAAGCGACTGGAAGAACAGCCCGATATCATTGTCGACCGGCACACCTACAGCCTGCGCCCGCGCCACCGCCTTATGCGGTTGGGGGTACAAATGCGGGATGCCCGGCGATACGATCAGGCGCACGACACTTGCGGCCTCGCGCTCGCGGCTCAGGTCGGCAATCTCGAACCCCTCAGCCGCCGCCACCGCCCGCACCGCCTCGTTATCATCCCAACACAACGGCTCGGCACCGCCTGCCTTCAGCGCCCGGGCAGTAGACAAGCCCGACCGGCTCAACCCCAGAACCCCGACCTTTTGGTCGGCATATGCGGGGAGCGGGATCATCTCACCTTCAGGGTCGCCAGCCCGATCAACGCCAGGATCACCGAGATGATCCAGAAGCGGATTACGATGGTTGGCTCGGCCCAGCCCTTTTGCTCAAAATGGTGGTGGATCGGTGCCATGCGGAACACCCGCTTGCCGGTCAGCTTGAAGCTGGCGACCTGGACGATCACGCTGACCGCCTCCAGCACGAACAACCCGCCGATGATCGCCAGCACAATCTCGTGCTTGGCGGAGACGGCGATGGCGCCCAGCGCGCCGCCCAACGCCAGCGATCCGGTGTCGCCCATGAACACCATCGCCGGCGGCGCATTGTACCACAGGAACCCCAACCCGGCCCCGATCAGCGCCGCACAAAACACCATGATCTCGCCGGTTCCCGGGACGTAATGCAGTTGCAGGTATTCAGTGAAATCGGTCCGCCCGACGACATAGGCGATGATGCCGAGCGACCCGGCGGCGATCATTACCGGCATGATCGCCAGCCCGTCCAGCCCGTCGGTCAGGTTGACCGCGTTGGCCGACCCGGCGATCACCAGCATCGCGAAGGGTGCATAGAACATCCCCGCATCGATCACCGCATTCTTAAAGATCGGCAGGGCGATGGTGTTCTGCAACGCCTCCGGTTGCAGCGAGGTCGCCCAGATCGATGCGCCCAGCGCAATCAGAAACCCCAGACCCAGGCGAACCTTCCCCGACACGCCCTTGTGCGAGAACCGACGCACTTTCAGGAAATCATCGGCGAACCCGATGGCGCCAAAGCCGAAAGTCACCAGCATCACGATCCAGACAAACCCGTTATCGAGCCGCGCCCACAGCAGCGTCGAGAGCAGCAGTCCCCCAAGGATCATCACGCCGCCCATGGTCGGCGTTCCGGCTTTCTCGATAATATGACGCTCCGGCCCATCATCGCGGATCGGCTGGCCTTTCTTCTGCATCCGGCGCAGCCAGTTGATGATCGGGCGACCAAACAGGAAGGCGAAGGTCAACGCGGTCATAAAGGCGCCACCGGAACGGAAGGTGATGTAGCGAAACAGGTTGAATGCATCGCCGCCATCGCTGAGCGGGGTCAGAAGGTGGAAGAACATCCGCGTTTACTCCTCGCCGCGCGCATTGGGGTCGCGCGGGGTGCCCAGCGCCTTGATCGCCTCGATCACATGTCGCATAGCCATGCCGAGCGAGCCCTTGACCATGCACACGTCACCCGCGTCAACCATTCGCCGCGCCTTTTGTGCCAATTTCTCGCTATCCGCGAACCATTCACCGCGCTTTTCCGCCGGTAGCGCCGCGTGCAGCCCCCGCATGCGCGGTCCCGCGAGATGAACCCGATCGATCGCCTCCAGCTCGCCCAACCCAGCCAGACCAGTATGCAGTTCTTGCTCGGTTGGGCCAAGTTCCAGCATGTCGCCAAGGAATGCAATCCGCCGACCGCGCGCGACCCGGCCCGCGCCGTTGGTGACCGGACTGGCCGCCAGCACCGCCAGAGCGGCCCGCATCGAGGCGGGATTGGCATTGTAGCTCTCGTCGATCAGGGTGAACTCGCCGTCGATGCCGGCCGGACCCAACTCGATCAGCCAGCGCCGGCCCCGGCCCTCGGGTGACGCCCACGCGGCCATCGCCAGACCGGCCCGCGCCAGATCGCCGCCAACAATGGTCACAGCGCCCAGGGCCGCAACCGCGTTCAAGGCAAAATGCGCGCCGGGCGCCCCCAGCTTGAAGGTAATCGGTACACCGCCGATCCGTGCTCGCACCACCGTCGCCAGAGCACAAACCGTCGCTTGCTCCAGCAGAAAATCACCTGCATCGCTGCCAAAGCTGGCGATCCCTGCCCCGCCGACCTGTGCCGACAGCCGGGCAAAATGTGGATTGTCGCGGTTCAGGATCGCGACGCCGCCTGGCGCCAGCCCGGCAAAGATCTCGGCCTTGGCATCGGCGATTTCCTCGACCGAGTTGAACGCGGCCAGATGAACCGCCTCGACATTGGTCACAATGGCCACATGCGGCCGGGCCATGAGCGATAGCGGGGTGATTTCACCGGCGTGGTTCATGCCGATCTCGATCACCGCGAATTCGGTATCGACCGGCATCCGCGCCAAGGTCAGCGGCACGCCCCAGTGATTGTTGAAACTGCGTTCAGCGGCATGCACCCTGCCCTGACACCCTAGCATGGTACGCAGCATTTCCTTGGTCGAGGTCTTGCCGACCGAACCGGTGACCGCGATCACCCGGGCGGCACAGCGCGCCCGCGCCGCCGCACCCAGTGCTCCGAGTGCCTCCAACGTATCGCCGACCACCAACAACGGCGCATTGGGCGCCACCCCCTCCGGCACATGGCTGACCATTGCCGCCACGGCCCCGGCCGCGAGGGCCTGGCCAACGAAGGCATGGCCGTCGCGGTTCTCACCGGCCAGCGCCACGAACAAATCACCCGGCGCGATGTGACGAGTATCGATCGAAATTCCGGTAACCCCCTGCCAGTCGCCACTGGCCTTACCGATGGTCGCGGCAACGGCATCTTCGGCGGTCCAAAGGAACTGGCTCATCGCCCGCCCCCGAATTCGTGCTCCAGCCCATTCAGCGCCGCGACGGTCGAGCGGGCCTGCGTCGCATCGTCGAACGGTCGAACGACACCCATAACCTCTTGCCCCTGCTCATGACCCTTTCCGGCAATCAGCAGGCAATCGCCGGGCTCCTTCAGGGCGTCGACACCGGCCAGTATCGCTGCCGCCCGGTCGCCAATCTCGTGCGCCTGTGGGCAGGCTGCCAGAATTTCGGCGCGGATCGCAGCCGGCTTCTCGCTGCGCGGATTGTCATCAGTGACAATAGTGACGTCGGCGCGTTCGACCACCGCCTTGCCCATCAACCGGCGCTTGCCGGGGTCGCGGTCGCCACCAGCACCAAAGACCACCACAAGCTGCCCAGGGCAATGTGGTCGCAGCGCGTCGATGGCGGTCGCCAGCGCATCCGGCGTATGGGCAAAATCGACATAAATCGCGGCGCCGTTCGCCCGCCGCGCAACCGGCTCCATCCGGCCACGCACCCCCGTCAATCCGGAAAGCGCCGCAAACACAGCGTCCGGCGCCACCCCGGTTGCAATCGCAAGCCCCGCCGCCAATGCCACGTTTTCGGCCTGGAATCCGCCGATCAGCGCCAGCTCCGCCCGATAGGTCGCCCCAGCCCAGCCAAACTTCACGCTCTGCCCATGGGGACTATACCGCGTCTCCAGGATCGCCAGGTCAGACCCCACAGCCCGGCCAACCGAGATCACCCGCATCCCACGCGCCGTCGCAATCGCCCGCGCCCGGCCAAAAACCGGGTCATCCGCATTCAAAACAGCAGTCCCATCGGCCGGCAACACCTCCGCGAACAGCCGCAGCTTCGCGGAAACGTAGTCCTCGTGGTCGGCGTGATAATCCATGTGGTCGCGGGTGATGTTGGTCAACGCCGCCGCCGTCAGTTTCACCCCGTCAAGCCGATGCTGCGCCAAGCCGTGGCTCGACGCCTCCATCGCCGCATGGGTGCAGCCCTTCTCCGCCAACCGGGCCAGCAGGGCATGCAGCGTGATCGGCTCCGGAGTAGTGTGCGACAGCGGCTCGTCGAAGCCATCGCCCTCGACCCCTGTGGTGCCGAACGCCGCCGCCCGATGTCCCGCCGACGCCCAGATCTGGCGCAGGAAATGCGCCGTCGAGGTCTTGCCGTTAGTGCCGGTCACCGCCGCCATGGTCGTCGGCTGAGCCCCATAGAACCGCGCCGCCAGCTGCGCCATGACCGCGCGGGGTTCTTCGGCAACAAAAAAGGGAACCGGCAGTCCGCCAATATCGCTGCGCGCCGTCTCGATCCCCGCCGCGGTCGTGACAACGGCGATCGCCCCCTGGCGTACCGCATACTGTGCGAAACTGGCGCCATCGAGGCGCGTTCCCGGGATCGCGACAAAAACAAACCCATCGCGCACCGCGCGGCTATCGACGGCCAGACCAAGGACAACCGCATCCGGGTCCGGATCGGGGCCGCGAAACGGCAAGTCAGTCAATCCCAGCGATGTGGTGGTGCGAGCAGGCCGGATGCGGGTTTCCTTCATCACCACATCCCTACAGGCCACCTACGGCGACAGCGCCAATGCCCACCGGCTTGCTCACCGGTAGGGGGCGCAAACCCAGCAAAGGCGCAATCCTCTGGATCGCGGCGGCGGCAACCGGAACCGCAGTCCTGCTGGCCTCGCGCTTGATCTCCTTGCCGGAACGATCAACCGGCTCGTCGAGCGAAATCGTCAGCACGTATTTAGGGTTCGAGGTCGGGAAAACCGAGGCGAAAGTCGCGATTACCCGGTCTTTGTAATAGCCGCCTTCTGGGCGATATTTGTCAGCGGTCCCGGTCTTGCCGCCCACGTCGTACCCCGGGATATCGGTGCGGCGGCCAGTGCCACGGCGGACGACCTCGCGGATCATCTGCATCATCTTGCGCGCAGTTTCGGGAGAGAATACCCGCTCGCCAGGCTCGGCGCCGCCTTTGATCAGCGTCGCGCGCACCCGATTGCCCCCATTGGCCAGGGTTGCAAAGGCCGCCGCGAGATGCACCGGCGAGGCTGCCAGCCCGTGGCCGAAGGAAATCGTCACCGATGAAAGATCCGTCCATTTGTGCGGCAACAGCGGCGCCGCATTCCGGGCTTCGGCCAATTCCAACGAAAGCGGTTCGAAGAAGCCCAAACGTTTGAAATAGTCTTTGAATCGCGGCGTTCCAATCCGCAATGCCATCCGGGCCGCGCCAACGTTGGACGAGCGCACAATGATGTCCGTTACCGTCATTTCGGGCGGCATACGGTGCATGTCGCGGATGCGGTGGCGACCATAGAGCAACGCCGACCCGGTTTCGAGCAGCGTATCGGACCCAACCGCGCCAGTCTCCAGCGCAATTGCCGCGGTCAGCACCTTGAAGGTCGAACCCAGCTCGTAGCGACCTTGCGCCGCGCGGTTGAAGCGCGGATTTTCGTCGGCGTTCCCGGTGAATGGCTTCGGATCACGGTTTGGGTCAAAGTCAGGCAGCGAGACCATCGCCACAACCTCGCCAGTATTCACATCCATCAGCACACCGGTGGCGCCCTTGGCGGTGAACTCAGCCATCCCGGCCGCCAGCACATCGCGGAGCGCCGCCTGCACGGTCAGATCAATCGACAGTTCCAGCGGCGCACCGACCCGTGCCGGATTGCGCAATCGCTCGTCAAAAAAACCCTCGACGCCACCTGAGCCAACTAACTCGGCGAACCGGACATCCTCGTTCACCGCCCTGACGCCGCCGACGATATGTGCGGCGGTGCTGCCCGCCGGATAGATCCGCATTGTCCGCGAGCCGAACTTTAGCCCCGGATGACCCAGGTCCAAGATCAATTGCCTTTGCCGCGGCGTGATTGGCCGCTTGACCCACACGAAGCTTGAGGCGCTCGATAGACTCTTGAGCAGCGTCTGCTCCGTCATATCTGGAAAGATCGCCGCCAGGTTTTTTGCGACCGCTGCGGGATCCTTGATTGCGTGGGGATGGGCATACAGCGAAAACGCTGGCAGGTTGGCGGCCAGCAAATTGCCGTTTCGATCGACAATCTCGCCCCGCTCCGGGGCGCCGCTGCCGGCGCCGCCCGCCAGCTGCGGCTCGACCGGCTCGTCCATTGCCATCAGTCCCATGCGGAGGCCGACGGCGGAATAGACCAACAGCATAGCCAGCATCACAACAATCAAACGCCAGTCGTCACGTGGTCTTGTGGTTACGCCATTACGCGATGCCGCCTGCCCATGGCCACGCGTCGGCTGAAGCGGCAATGGCGCAACATCGCTCATTGGAGACTCCAGTCGATTGGCCGCGGCGCCGGCATTGGAACTCGCTCAACAACCAACGCGGTGCGTTCAGAAACGACCAAAACCACGTCAAAATTTTTCATCGGCCCAGCATCGTCAGATCCCGGTTCCTGCGGCCGCGGCCGGAACGGAATTTCCGCAACATCGTCGAAGCCCTGGGGGGTCATTGGCTCCAAACCCAGCTGATCGTTATGCCGTGCTACCAGGCGGGCGAGACGCTCGGGAGCATTCAGATAGGCCCACTCCACCCGCAACACCTCGACATCCTCGCGCTCGGTGGCGATCTGGCTGCGCAGGTCGTTCACGCGGCTGAGGGCTGTCTTGGTGCGGTAGTTGATATTGTATGCCCATGCAGCCGTGGCCACAGCGGCAAGAATCGCCAGGGCAAATCCGAGGCGGTTCATCGCCGCGCCCCAGTGATCAGCTCGGCCAATGCCGGCATATCCGGCAAGCCAAGCTGCGCCGTTTCAATACGCTGGGGAGGTGCATCTGTTCGGACCGCGGCCCGCAATCGTGCGGAACGGGCACGCGGATTGAGGCCAACCTCAGCCGCACTGGCCTGCAACGCTTTGGCTGGGCGGCAATAGCGCGGCGGCGAGCTCAGCCGCGCCGGCCCATGGCGCGAACCCTGCCCGTCCTGGCCTGACGCAATCCGGAAGTAACGTTTGACGATCCGGTCTTCGAGCGAGTGGAAGGTCACGATGACCAGCCGCCCGCCGGGCTCCAGCACGGATTCGGCCGCCGCAAGAGCCTCGACCAGCTGGCCAAGTTCGTCATTCACCGCGATGCGCAGAGCCTGAAAGGTCCGGGTTGCCGGGTGGATCTGTCCTGGACGCTGACGTGGCAGGCATCCGGTCACGATCTGGGTAAGTTGGCCGGTCCGGGTGATCGGTGCCTCCACCCGTGCCGCAACAATGGTCCGGGCGATGCGCCGCGCCGCCCGGTCCTCGCCATAATGGAAGATGACGTCCGCCAAGCCGCGCTCGTCGGCCCGGTTCACCAGATCGCTCGCCGAAGGCCCTGCCGGCGCCATCCGCATATCGAGCGGCCCGTCACGCATAAAAGAGAATCCGCGATCCGCCTGGTCGATCTGCATCGACGAGACGCCGATGTCCAACACCACGCCGCTCACCGGCCCGTCTGCATACGCCTCAGCAATCTTGATCAGATCGGCGAACACGCCTTCCACCAGGACCAATCGCCCACCCGCCTCCGCTACCAGAGCCCAGCCGGTCGCCAGTGCCTGCGGATCGCGATCAATCGCGATAACCTGCGCGGCGCCCTGCTCCAGCAAGCGGCGGCTGTAGCCGCCCGCGCCGAAAGTGCCATCGACAAAGATGCCACCGTCGATCGGTGCCAGCGCCGCCATCACTTCGTCGAGAAGGACGGGATTGTGCGGGGCTGCGGTCGGAGCAGGATCCCCACCGCGCGTCATCAGTGAAGACCTCCAAGCCGAATCGATTTGGCCAGATCACGGCCGTGGTCTTTCGTAGCCGCCTCGTAGGCCGCACGTTTTTTGGGCTCCCACAGCTGGAAAGTCGAACCGCGCCCGACAAAGCGCACCTCGGTCTCGATCCCAATCTGCTCGCGCAGGTCCTTTGACAGAACCATGCGGCCAACCTCGTCGAAGTTGATTGGATGGGCATCCGTCTGGATCAGCTGCGCCATCGCCTCGCTGTCGTCGTGGCTGAGGTCCATCGCTTCGAATTGTTCAACAACTTTTTCATAGCCGGTCTGCGACAAAACCACGTGGGCGTCCGGATGCTGCATCCGGGGCAGGACGACAACATGGCTCGATCCGACATCCTCGAGAACCTTGCGGAAGTCAGCAGGAAGCGAGACGCGGCCCTTGGCGTCCACCTTGTGCGTCCAACTTCCTGAAAAGAACCTCAACACTTTCCCACGCCACCCCGTCGTATTCCACCCGTCGTATGCTGGCCGCGGCAGGGTCCGGAACGTGAAAGGGCGGACCTGGCATTGCGCCTATCAGTCCGCCCCCTGTCCCTCAGTCCGGCTCGACCCTGCGTTTTGTCTGCTTGTTGTCTGCCGCCTTTGCCACGTCCGTGTGTGTGTGTTCGAGGCGCCCGCCGATGCCTGTATGAAACTGCCCAGTCTTTTTTTGTTAACCCGGCGGGCGCCCTGAATCAGTATATACACTACCATTCTATCCCACTTCAAGGTTTTTTCTTCCATCTCATCCCTTTTTGTGTTTAACTCCCCTTGCTTGCACAGCGTCTCCCTCTGTGCAGGCTTGCGTACACAGCACAGGTTTCATGTTCTAAGGAACCGAGATGGGCCGGGCGGGACGTTTCCCTCCCGGTCTATTTTTTGGCGGTCGGAGGCGGATGCCTCGGAAAGCACGCCATCACCTTGCCTGCTGGTGGTGAGTCGAGAATTCGCGAAATTTAATGGCCACATACCGGCGACGATCAGCATTGCTGGCGCTGGCGCATTTTGTTCTAATTCGCAGCCGGAACAGCACTTATCGCGGTTATCAACCGGCCACTGACCGCCTCGAAAAATCTCGGGTTTTCGCCTCAATTGGCGACCGTTTGGTTGACCGCTCTCCGACACGCGACGGCAATGTGGGCCTGGTTTGCCGCTTTCGAATCGGGCGCAGTCATTCGCGCAGAGATTGAAAATTGGACCAAGGCCGTGGTCGCAAAATCCTTGGCACCCAGAGTTAGTTGCAATCCACTATCAACAAATGCACCAACTCGCGCGAAATTCTCCAATAGATTGTAAAAAATCTATTTAAGTCAAATATGATTTACCCATTTGTTGAGTGAATTAGTGATTCCCACTATACTCAGATCTGAGGACGGTTTCTTTGGTTACATGTAAGAGCGAGTAATATACACCATGTGTAGTGAATTCGCAGCTCAACCTCCGATTGTAGTACGGCGGAGCGTTAGAATGAAATATGGTCTCTTGTCGATTGTGACATTAGCGGGCGCGGTTTCATCCGCGCTGCTGTGGAGCATGTCGGCAAGCGATCCGTATTGGCGGCTTGTCGACACCTCGAGCGTTCCGGCCCCCGCCTATGATGGCGCAGGCGATCTGAGCGCGATGCTAGCGTATGCACCACTGGATTTCGGCAATACCGATGCTGGAGCCATCAATCCTGCGGCCGATGCGCTGGCGGACGATTCGGTGGCCGCAAATGCGCTGGCGGACGCCCAGGATCCGCATCAGGGTCCGGAACTCATTTCCCGCTCGGCGATCGGCGCCCCGATTGCATACGAGGGTCCACGTGTCGCCGTTTCCGCACCGGCTGGTTTGGATCTGGATAGCGATGCGGTCATAACTTACGCCCCGGTGCCAGGATCACCCAGGGCTCGCATCGTCGCCTCAGAAGCTACCGAAGTAGCAATGGAGCTAAATCGTGACAGACGGGTCGAGGTGCAGCATCGACTGTCGCTGGCCGGTTTCAGCCCAAACGGAATCGATGGAGTTTTCGGGGTACGGACACGCGGCGCGATCACCGATTTCCAAGCCGCCTGGGGATTCCCCGCCACCGGTTATCTTGAACCTTCGATCTACGCTGAACTGAGCGAGCGCACCGAAGACGCCTATCAGGCCTTCAGACAGAGGGCCGCGGCCACGCCCCGCGCCCCGGAACCTGCGCCAGCTGCACAGGAGCAGCAGCTTGCGAGCGGCGAGGCGGATGGTAGCTGCGCCAGGGACGCCGACGGGCGAATCATCGAGCGCCAAAGCCTCGCTTGCGATATTGCAGGTTTTGGTGAGCAGGTCGTGAGCTATGGCCGGAACACACTGGAATACGACGAGGACGGAACCGCAGCCGCGGTCGCGTCCTTCGGAGCCACTGCGGGCGTTGATCGCTGAACTTCCGCCCAAACGGACTAACTGACAACCTGCAGTTCCGGATTCTGTAGTGACCGCACGCGACCGTGTCGCGCACTTTCGCACCCGATTCGGGTGCATTGAAGCCAAAGATTGGCCAGATCCGCTTTGAGGTCCGGAGCTTTTGGAATGCCCCAACTCCTGATCACTAAGAGTCTTCAGAATGAAACTCGCAGCATTCATCATCGGATCGGCGGCTTTCTGCCCGCCATCCCGGTAACTATCATTTCGATAACATCCGGTCGCAAGTTACGACGATATCAACTGGCGAATGACAGGCGTTCCGGCGCTTTTCCCTTGCTATCCGGACAAAACAACAAAGAATGCATCAATACACCATGAAACAACACATGGCGGGGTTCGATGCAGGACTTCTGGGCATCATTTGGCGAAGCCTTCGCGCTGATCGCTGCACTCGACGCCGATCTGGTCGAGATCATCGCGTTGAGCCTGCGGGTCACGGTGAGCGCGGTGGCGATAGCTTGCCTCATCGGCCTGCCGCTGGGCGCGGTTCTGGCGGTCGGGCGGTTTCCCGGGCGGATGGCAGCGGCCGTGCTGGTCAATGCGCTGATGGGTCTGCCGCCGGTGGTGGTCGGGTTGACCGTCTATCTGATGCTGTCGGCGGCTGGCCCTCTGCGGGTGCTGCAACTGCTGTATACGCCCAGCGCCATGATCATCGCTCAGGTGCTACTGGTGACGCCGATCATCGCCGCGCTGACCCGGCAAGTGGTCGAGGACCTGCACGGCGAATATGACGAGCTGCTCCGCTCGATGGGCACTTCGCGCGCCGGGACGATGGCGACGCTGCTGTGGGACGCGCGCTATTCGTTGCTGACGGCGGCGTTGGCCGGAATGGGGCGGGCGCTGGCCGAGGTTGGCGCGGTGCTGATCGTCGGCGGCAACATCAACCACGTTACCCGGACCATGACTACCGCCATCGCGCTGGAAACCTCGAAGGGCGAGCTGGCGTTGGCGTTGGGGCTGGGGATCATCCTGGTAACGCTGTCGGTGATCGTCAGCGCGGGCGTCATGGGGCTGCGCGCGAGTGCAACCCGGATGGCCTATGCGTGACACCCGGCTCAATGTCGTGATGGCTGGAATGTGGCCGGTGGTGCTGTCCGAAGTGGTACTCGAGGCCGGGGGCAAACGGCTGATCGATGGTGTTTCGCTGCGGTTGGAGCCTGGGTCACTGACCTGCGTCATGGGGCCGAACGGGGCTGGCAAGAGCCTGCTGTTGCGCCTAATCGCCGGGCTCATCCAGCCGAGCAGTGGGCGGGTCAGCTATGGCGGCGCGCCATCTGATCAAACGGGGGGGGCCGGGCGAAGCCACATCGCCTTCGTGTTCCAGCGCCCAGTTTTGCTGCGCCGCTCGGTCGCGGCCAATCTGGATCATGCGTTGAAGACTTACGGCGTGGCGCGGGCCGAGCGGCCCGGGCGCATCGCCGAGTTGCTGGCGCTGGGGCAGCTGGAGGGGTTGGCCGGGCGGCCTGCCCGGGTGCTGTCGGGCGGCGAGCAACAGCGGCTGTCGATGGTCCGGGCTTTGGCGGCACGGCCCGACCTGTTGCTGCTGGACGAGCCGGCGGCAAGCCTGGACCCGCAAGCGACAGCCGCGGTCGAGGCGCTGATCCGCGCGGCGGTGGCCAAGCGGGTGAAGGTGGTGCTGGTGACCCATGATCGCGACCAGGCGCGGCGGATGGCCGACGATGTGGTGTTCCTGCACCATGGGCGGATCGCCGAGCGCGGCGACGCTGACACGTTCTTCGATCAGCCGCAATCATCCGAGGCGCAGGCCTATCTGGCCGGGCGGCTACTGCTTTGACCAATCCAACCAAAGGGAGAACGACCGTGATAACACGCCTGATCCTCATCGTTCTTGCACTGATGCTGGGTGGCCCATCGATGGCGCAGGATCGGTTCATCATCGTCCAATCCACAACCTCGACGCAGAATTCCGGCCTGTATGATGTGCTGCTGCCGCAGTTCACCGCCAAGACCGGGATCGACGTGAGGGTCGTGGCAGTTGGCACCGGCCAGGCAATCAAGAACGCACAGAATTGCGACGGCGATGTGCTGCTGGTGCACGCGAAATCAGCGGAGGAGAAATTTGTCTCCGAGGGCTACGGCGTCGCCCGTACTGACTTGATGTATAACGACTTCATCATCGTCGGCCCGGCGGCCGATCCGGCTGGGATCGCCGGGGCGCGCGATGCTGCGGGGGCTTTGGCCACGATTCGGGCGGCGGACGCGCCTTTCGCCTCGCGCGGTGACAATAGCGGAACCCACCAGGCCGAAATGGCGCTGTGGAAGGCCGCCGAGATCGACCCTACAACCGACAGCGGCGGCTGGTACCGCGAGACCGGCTCGGGCATGGGGGCGACACTGAACGTTGCCGTCGGCATGGGGGCCTATGCGCTGACCGACCGGGCCACCTGGATCGCCTTTGGCAACAAGGGCGACTACCGGATCGCAGTCGAGGGCGATGCGGCGATGTTCAATCAGTATGGGGTGATCCTGGTCAGTCCGGAGAGATGCCCGAACGTGAAGGCGAAGGACGGTCAGACCTTCATCGACTGGATCCTGTCAGGCGAGGGCCAAGCGGCGATCGCCGCCTACCAGCGCGACGGCCGGCAACTGTTCTTCCCCAACGCGGAGTAGATTGTTTGCCCTGACGGCTCCGCCACCCACCCCACCTCCCCGCCCGACCACCAATCATGCCCCGGTACCAT
>DATLAW010000004.1:0-16013 GCA_035527255.1 Thermohalobaculum sp.
TCGAAGACGGCGATCTCTACGGCGACGGGGTAAACGTGGCGGCGCGGCTGGAGGGACTGGCGGAGCCGGGGGGCGTTTGCGTCTCGGCCAAGGTCCACGACGAGGTCGGCGAGAAGCTTGACCTGGTCTACGAAGACCTGGGCCCGCAGGAAGTGAAGAACATCGCCGCGCCGGTCCGGGTCTACCGGATTGTCCTTGGGCAGGCTCGCCCGAGGGTAAAGGCGCTGGCGCTGCCAGAGAAACCGTCGGTTGCGGTGCTGCCATTCGCCAATATGTCCGGCGACCCCGAGCAGAGCTATTTCTCGGACGGGATCACCGAGGACATCATTACGGAATTATCGCGGTTCCGGTCGCTGTTCGTGATCGCGCGGAATTCGTCCTTCGTCTATCGCGGCGCGGCGGTCGATATGCGCCAGGTCGGGCGCGAATTGGGGGTGCGCTATGTCGTCGAGGGCAGTGTGCGGCGGGCTGGTAACCGGGTGCGGATCACCGCGCAGTTGATCGAGGCGTCAACAGGCAATCACCTCTGGGCCGAGCGTTATGATCGCGATCTTGAGGATATCTTCGCGGTGCAGGACGAGATCGCGCAGCTGATCGTCTCGACCTTGGCCGAGCGGCTCGACGCGGCCGAGGGCGAACAGCGGAAGCGCAAACCTCTGGCGAACCCGACCGCCTACGACTTGGTGCTGCGCGGGCATGAAATCTACCTGCGGATGACCAAGGAGGGCAACGCCGAGGCGCGGCGGCTCGACATGCAGGCTATCGAGGTCGATCCGGGCTTCGCCATCGCTCATCACCGCTTGGCCTGGACCTATCTGATCGACTTCGAGCTGGGTTGGCGCGGCCCGCCTGAGGAACTGATCGCCAAGGCGCGCGCTGCGGCGCAGCGGGCGACCGACCTTGACCCCGCCGAGGCCCGCGCCGAGATGGCGCTGGCCTGTGCCTGCATGGCCGGCCGCGATTTCGAGGCTGGCGACGTCCATGCCCGGCGCGCGTACAAACTTAACCCGAACGATGCCGAGATCGTTGTTCTGCGCGGCAATATGGACGCCTGCCTCGGCCAGGCGGCATCGGGGCTGCGGCTGATCGAACATGCGATCCGGCTCAATCCGTTCACGCCGGGATGGTACCTGTGGATCTATGGTGTCGCCCTGTACGCGGCGCGGCGTTACGACGAGGCCCTGGCCGCATTCCGCGAAATGAAGGATCCGACCACCGTTATCCATGCCAAGATTGCGGCGGCCTGCGCGCGACTCGGTCGCGTTGACGAAGCAGAGCGGGAAATGGCGACGTTCCTAGCGCTGGCGGCGGCCGAGCATTCGAGTTATCCGGGCGAGGACACCGCCGCCTGGCGGGCCTATTTCTCCCATTCGCTGCAGTTCCGTGACCCGGCTGAACTGGATCATTGGATCGAAGCCTTCCGCGAGGCCGGGCTGCCAGAGTAGCGGCGGCCCGGCCTATTCTTACAACCCCTCGAACAGCACCGTCGTGACGTAGCGCTCGGCGAAGGAAGGCACCACGACGACGACCCGCTTGCCGGCCATCTCGGGCCGTTTGGCGATTTGAAGACCCGCCCAGATGGCAGCACCGGACGAGATGCCGACCGGGATGCCGTCGAGCTTGGCGACCGCCAGCGCAGTCTCGACCGCGTTGTTGTTAGCGACCAGGATAATCTCGTCGATGGCGTCGGTGTCCATCACTTCGGGGATGAAGCCGGCGCCGATGCCCTGGATCACATGCGGCGAGTGCGCGCCGCCGGAGAGCACCGGGCTGAGCTCCGGCTCGACGGCGACCATCCGCAGGCCAGGGCGGCGAGGCTTCAGGACCGAGGAGACGCCGGTGAAAGTGCCGCCGGTGCCGATGCCGCAGACGATGACGTCGACCTCGCCGCCGGTATCGTTCCAGATTTCCTCGGCGGTAGTGCGGCGGTGGATTTCCGGGTTGGCGGGGTTGGAGAACTGGCTCGGCATGACTGAATTGGGAATCTCGGCCAACAGTTCCTCGGCCTAGGCGATCGAACCGCCGATGCCCTTTTCGCGCGGGGTCAAGTGCAGCTCGGCGCCCAGGATCGCCAGCATCTTGCGGCGCTCGACCGACATCGAATCCGGCATGGTCAGGATCACCCGGTAGCCGCGCGCCGCGCCGGCGAAGGCGAGGCCAATGCCGGTGTTGCCGGAGGTAGGCTCGATCAGCGTTGAGCCGGGGCCGATCAAGCCCTGTTCCTCGAGATCCAGGATCATCGCGACCCCGATGCGGTCCTTGACACTGGCGATCGGGTTGAAGAATTCAAGCTTGAGGCAAAGATCGGCGACGATACCGTCGCGCGCGGCGAGATTCGGCGCCCGCACCAGCGGTGTGTTGCCAATGGTCTCGACAATCGAATCGTAAATCCGCCCACGGCCGGGCTTGTCGAGCTTGACGGACGCAAATCCAGTTTTCGTGGTCATGAAAGCTTCCCCTTGGTTGAACAGGCTGGGAGTATGGCGGATCATTTCGGGTTTGTGAATGGCGCGATGGTTTGGGGGGCGGTGTGTAGGTATGCCCTGGACGCATCCGGTGGCGTATCCGGTTATTGATGACGGAATCGGATGGAATAGCGGCGAATTCCCGCTACTTGACACATGTGTCCAGAGCTAACCTTGGGCCACGGAGGACCAGATGGCAGAAACCACCGCCGAGACATCGCCTGAAGCATCCAAACGCCGGGTGCGCGGCGAACGCCGGGTCCGTGCCGTGGTGGCGTCGCCCGCGTATATCACCCGCGCGATCCCATTCTACGACTTCCTCGACGAGGAGCAGCTGGTCCGGATCGAGGATCAGGCGGATTGGCTGATCCAGGAAATTGGCATCGAGTTTCGCGAGGACCCGGCGGCGCTGGACCTGTGGCGCAAGGCGGGTGCCGATGTCACGGAGACCCGGGTGCGGCTGCCGCGCGGCATGGCGCGGGCGCTCTGCAAGACCGCCCCCGCCGAATTCACCCAGCATTCGCGAAACCCGGCGCGCAGCGTGCGGATCGGCGGCAAGCACCAGGTTTTCGCTCCGGTCTACGGCTCGCCGTTCGTGCGCGATCTGGAGGGTGGGCGGCGCTACGGCTCGATTGCGGATTTCGAACGTCTGGTGAAGCTGACCTATATGCTGCCGAGCCTGCATCACTCAGGCTTTGTCACCTGCGAGCCCTGTGACATCGCCGTTAACAAGCGCCATCTGGACATGGTCTATACCCATATGCGGTGGAGTGACAAACCGCATCTGGGTGCCATCGTCGCGAAGGATCGGGCCGAGGATTCGGTGGCGATGGCCCGGATCCTGCACGGCAATATCGACGACAAATGCGTGATCATGGGTAACGTCAACACCAACTCGCCGCTGATGGTCGACAAAGTGGTGACCGAGGCGATCCGGACCTATTGCAGTGCCGGTCAGGGTATCATCGTGGCGCCCTTCATCCTGGGCGGCGCGATGGGGCCGGTGACCACCGCCGCGTCGGTGGCGCAGGCGCTGGCCGAGGGCATGATCTGTGGCGCCTTCAGCCAGCTGGTGAAACCGGGCGCCCCTTTTATTCTGGGCAATTTCCTCTCGTCGATGAGCCTGAAATCCGGCGCGCCGACCTTCGGGATGCCCGAGCCGGTTCAATCGAACTTCGCCATTGGCCAGCTTGCGCGACGACTGGGGGTGCCGCTGCGTTGTGGGGGTGCCCTTACCGCCGCAAAGGTCGCCGACGCGCAGGCCGCCGCCGAGAGCGCCGATTCGATGATGTCGACGGCGCTGGGCGGGGCAAATTTCGTCCTGCACGCGGCGGGCTGGCTCGAGGGTGGGCTTTGCACCGGGTACGAGAAACTGATCATCGATGCCGATCGGTTGGGCGGCTATCAGGTGATGCTGACCGGCATGGCGACCGACGACAATGCGCTGGGGCGGCAGGCCTATGAGGATGTGGAACCAGCCGGACATTTCCTCGGCTCGGCCCATACTATGGCGAACTACGAGACCGCCTTCTACGACGCGGTGATGTCGGACAGCGAAAGCTGCGAACAATGGGAGGAGCGTGGCTCGAAGGACACCGCCCGCCGGGCCTACGAGCGCTGGAACCAGCTGTTGGGCGAGTATCAGCCGCCGGAAATCGATGCGGCAGTGGACGAGGCGCTGCGGGACTTCGTGGCGCGGAAGAAGGCGGGGATGGACGACGCCTGGTATTGACGGGTGGAAATGCACGTACAGGCAAGATCGACGGCAATTTTCACCCGCCGAAATTACTGCTCGACCGTTGAAAACGACCGGTCACCCCTGCGAGACAGATCGGATCAATCGATCCCGGCCGCCTCTTTGACGATCGCGTCCAGCAACTCCTGCACTTCCTGCATCGCGCCCTCGGGCATGTGGCGATAACCGACATGGATTGTGCCGGGCAGGTTCGCTAGCTCGTAGACGAACACGCTGTAGGGGCAATGTGCGAGATTGTTGGTGTCCACTTCCATCATCTTGCGCGACAGAACTGCCGAACAGAAAAGGTAGATATCGGCCTGGCTGTAGATCTGCACCGCCGCGCCAACATCGCCCGCCGTACGGTTCAGCATCTCGCCGACATGGCTAATATGATCGACAACATAACCACGCCCGACGATTGCCGTCTCGACGCCGAAGGTCAGGTCGTCGAATTCAGCCTGAACCGGGTAGGTGGTTACGCCGCCAGATTGCGCGATAGCGCCGGTGGCAGGGATTGCTGCCGCGAACAGGGCAACGGCGACAATGAGGTTGCGCATGGTCCTTCTCCTATTTCCAGCCGCGCCGCCGCCACTGCTATTCATTGAACTGACCGAGGTAGGCGATGATCGCGGCCCGGTCGTCGGCGGATTCCAGCCCTTTGAACGACATCTTCGTCTTCGGGATATACATTTTCGGTGCTTCCAGAAAGGCGGACAATGTCTCGGCGGTCCAGATCAGTCCGTCCGCGCCGCTGGCCTTCAGTGTCTCGGAATATTTGAAGCCGTCAGCGCTGGCAGCGGCCCGGTCCAGAAGGTTGTTGAGTTGCGGGCCGACGCGGTGCTTGGCGCCGTCGCCGACCTGATGGCAGGCCTTGCATTTCTTGAAGATAGTCTCGCCCGCCGCGATCAGTTCCGGGTCAACCGGCTCGGGTTCGGCCGCAGCCACCTCGGAAGCGGCCAACGGTTCACCGGCATCGGACTGGTTGTCCCCGCCTGCCGCCTCTTCATCCGGCGTCACATTGAGCACGGTGGCATGGGCGGTGATCTCGACCTTGTCCTTGCAGTTCTCCATGCAAGGAGCACCATCAGCCAGAACAGCAATATCCGGGCGCGGATCGGCGAAGAAATTCTCCTCGTTGGGCAGCCGGATTTCAGTGAAATTGTCGCGGCTCAGTTCGAACTCCTCGTCATCAACGACATCGTTCAGATACAGCAGATAGGCGGTGATCGCATAGACCTCGTCATCGCTCAGCGACTGGGCATCGCCGAACGGCATCGCCCGGTCGACATAGTCCCAAACCGTCGAAAGATAGGGCCAATACGAGCCGATGGTCTTGACCGGGCGATCGTCCTTCAGGGTATCCTGGCCCCCGGCCAGCACCGGCCAGCGGCCAACACCCTCGCCGAAATCGCCGTGGCAAACGGCGCATCGCTCGACAAAGATCTCCTCGCCCTCGGCGACCGTGCCACGTCCCTCCGGCAGGCCGACGCCATCGGGCCGGACATCGATGTCCCAGGCAGAGATTTCGGCTGGCGTTGCCTCGCGGCCCAGCCCTAACTGGCCGGCCTGCGCGGGTATTGCGATCAGTGCCGCCAGGGCCAGGCCCTTAAGATACCTCGACATTCTCGGCCTCCCCGGTTTCGCGGACATGCCAGGTCTGGATCCCATTGTTATGATAGATCGAATTCACGCCGCGCACCTTGCGCAGCTCGTTCTTGGTTGGTTGGATCATGCCTTCGCTGTCGATCGCGCGCGATTGCAGCAGCATCGGTTTCCCGTCCCAGTTGAACTCGTAGTAGAAACGATGCATCGATTTGTCCAAGGATGGTCCGTCGATCCGCGCCCGATCCCAGTTCTTGCCGCCGTCGCGGGTGACATGCACTTCCGTGATGGTACCACGGCCCGACCAGGCAACGCCGGTGAGGACCGTCGCGCCATGGCTGTGGGTGATCGGCGCCTGCGGGCTGGGGTTGGTGATGACCGATTTGACGTCCATCTCCCAGGTGAACCGGCGCGCTTGTCCATTCGCCATCAGGTCGGTGTATTTCGAGGTTTCCTCGCGGTGGTGCCAGGGCTGATCGCCGACCTCAATTCTGCGGATCCACTTGACCCACATATTTCCTTCCCAGCCGGGAACGACCAGCCGCGCGGGGTAACCCTGCTCCGGGCGCAGCGCCTCGCCGTTCATCTTGAACGCAATCATGCAGTCGTCAATCGCCTTGAACAGCGGCAAGGATCGGGTCATCCCGGAGGCGTCGCCACCCTCGGGCAGCAGCCACTCGGCATTAGGCTTGAGGCCCGCCTCCTCCAGCAGGTAGCGCAGCGGCACGCCGGTATACATCACATTGTGGATCATGCCGTGGGTGAACTGGCAGCCATTGAGCTGGGCGCCACGCCACTCCATGCCGCTGTTCGCGGCGCATTCGAGAAAATGGATCTTGTTGACCCGCGGGAAGCGTTTCAGGTCGTCGAGCGTGAAAACCAATGGTTTGTCGACAAGCCCGTTGATCATCAGCCGCCAATTGGCCGGATCGACCTCGGCGATGCCGCCGTGGTGGCGCTCAAAACAAAGGCCGTTCGGTGTGATGATGCCGTCAAGCTCGTGCAGTGGCGTAAAATTGACCGACGAGATCGGGTCGGCAGTCAGCCAGGCAACGTTGCGTCGCTTGACCTCGGCCTCATATGGCGAGGGATGGCCATAGGGCCGTGCGTCAACGCCCTCGCCCAGCTGGCTGGTCCAGGGTTGCATCTCAATGATCGCCGGGTCGTCTCCCCGCGCCGCCGTGGCCGTGACCGCCGCGCCGCCCAGCGCCAGGCCGCCCTTGAGAAAGGCGCGGCGCGAGGCGGTGTGTCTGTTGTCGGTCATCCCTGTCCTCCGAACCGTATCACCGGGCCCTGTCTCAGGCACCCGTGACCTTCACGGTGTTGTTGGGGTCGAGCCGGACCGTGCCGACCCGCTTGATGTAATCCTCGCAGACATCCCAGATCGCCGGCCCCTCGGTGGCCTCGTTAACCGAGGCCCAGCCGGCGACGATGTATTCCTTGGCCGGCTCGATCCTCTCGCCGGTCTCCAGGTGGGTCATATCGGTGATCCGGCTGCCGATCGGCTTCGAGATATCGATGTTGTAGCCCATGCCACCGACCCGAACCATGTCGCCGCCTTGCTGGTAATAGGGGTCGGGGTTGAACAGGTTGTCGGCCACGTCTTCCAGAATGGTGTGCAGGAACTCGCCAGTCATCGGCGTGCGGTAGGCTGCGGGGTAGTTCATCGCAGTGGCGTTGTGCAGGGCCTCGCGGGTGATCGGCTCGCCCGGCAGCAGGCTGGGGCCCCAGCGGAAGCCGGGGCTCAGTGCGATATCGGCCTCGCGTTCCTCGATCAGCGCCTGGCAGATCAGGTCGTCGAAGGTGCCGTTAAAATTTCCCCGGCGGTAGAGCAGCGTCTCGGTGGTACCGAGAACCTCGTCCAGTTCCGCCTGGTAGGGCGCGCGGAGATTGTCGATCAGCGTCGCCATCTCCGGGTCCGGCGCGATTACGTCGGAGAAGATCGGGATCAGCCGGTGGCGCACCGCCTTGATGCCCGAGGCATCCACATCCAGATCGACCCGGCTGACAAATTTGCCGTTGGAACCCGAAGCGACCAGCAGGGTCGAACCAACCTTGACCGGCTCCGGCAAGGCGTCGTGGGTGTGGCCGCAGAGGATGATGTCGATGCCATCGACCTGGGATGCCAGCTTGCGATCGACGTCGAAGCCGTTATGCGACAGCAGCACGACCAGCTTGGCGCCGGCGTCGCGCGCCTCTTGCACCACCGCGCGCATCCGCTCCTCGCGGACGCCGAAGCTGAGGCCTGGGAACATCCAGCCGGGGTTGGCGATCGGCATATAGGGGAAAGCCTGGCCGATCACCGCGACCTGGACACCGCCGCGCTCGAACATCTTGTAGGGCTGGTAGGCCGGCTCGTTCCATTCATTGTCAAAGATATTGGCGCCGAGGAACGGGAAGCGCAGCGCCTCGACAATCTCGGTCACCCGGTCGATGCCGAGGGTGAATTCCCAATGCGAGGTCATCGCGTCGGGTTGCAGCGCGTTCATCACGTCGACCATGTCCTGGCCGAGCGTGCGCTGCGCTGTCAGCGAGCCTTGCCAAGTGTCGCCGCCGTCCAGCAGCAGCGCGTCGGGCCGGTCGGCGCGGATGCGTTTGATCACCGTAGCGACCCGGTCCATGCCGCCCATGCGGCCGTATTCCCGCGCCAGCGCCACGAAATCCTGGGAGGTCAGGGCATAGGCCTCCGGGCTACCGGGCGTCAGATCGAACAGCTTGAGGAAATCCGCGCCGGTCACATGGGGCGGCAGGCCGTACTGGGCGCCGACGCCGAGATTGATCGAGGGCTCGCGGAAATGCAGCGGTTTCAGCTGGGCGTGGATGTCGGTGATGTGGATCAGCGTGACGTTGCCGGTCGTCTCGAACGCGGTAAGCTGGTCTTCGGTCATCGCCTGGGCCGCTGCCAGCCGTGGGAAGCCGCCGCCGCCAAAGATCGCCGAGGCGGCAACCGAGGCCTGGAGGAAATCGCGCCGTGAAATCATGGTCGGCTCCTTGGCCAATGTGTCGCCCATAGGTCGCGAGGACAAACCTCATCGGTCGGCTGCGAAAGGGTGCAACCGGGTAGCGGGCCGCCCCGTTTCGGGGACGGCTCTCAGGCATCGATTAGTTACGGACTGACGGGCCCTCAACGCCAAGGCCGGTCCCGCGCCAGGCCACATACAGCTCAAGCGCTGTGAACTCGTCCGAACCACGGTCGAACGGGGTTGCGCGGATGTTATCCATACAACCCTTGAAACGGCGATGGATCGAGCCGAGACCCTGCCACTTGAAGCGATAGGTCGGAAAGCCATTGATCTGGCCTTGGCTCAGATGGTCGGCCCGGATCATGTTGCCCGAATTGTCTTCGTGGCAGTTGGAGCACGACATATCGAGCTGGCCTACGCGGGTGTAGTAAAGCTCCTTGCCCGCCTCGAAGGCAGCAGCCATCGGGCCATCGACTTGAACAGCAACCGGCATTCCACGTGATACCGATGAGATCAGCGCGGTCATGGCGAGCATATTCTTGCTCTCCCATTTCCAATTCTCGCCGCCCTGGTGTTCGGTGATCGACCAGTTGATCCAGTGCTCCAGCGCCCACGGTTTGCCGGCGGCGGCGTTCCATTTCGGCATGCCGGCCCGCAGACCCTTGAAGCTGTCGATATCACCATGGCAATCGGCGCAGGACTTGCCGGAAGCGCCGGCCGCGGTCTGCCAAATCTCCATGCCGTCATCTACGGCGGAGAAGCCCGGGTTCTCGATGTCGTCGACCTGCAATGCCTGGGTTTCGTCGCTGCGGTACCGCCAGCCTGAATAGAGCGTGTCGAACGGGCTTCCCTCGGGCGCCGCAACCTCGGTGACGATGATCATGCCGTCGATGACCAACTGGTCATCGTCTGGTCCCGGTCCGGCAACTGCGGTCATTGCCGTTGTACCGGCCAGTGCGACCGCGCCGATCAGGGCAAGTGCTTTATTCATAACGTGATTCCTCCCCGGCCGGTTCAGGCGACCGCTATGTTTTTTTCCGTCTCGTAGACGGTGCCATCGTCATCGGTCCACTCGAAGCGCATCGTTCCCGGACCAGGCACCTTCATGGTGAACTCGAAATACGGATTGGCCGATACCGCCGGTTCGATATTCGCGGTGAACACCGGCGTGCCCTCGAAGCTGGCGACGAACTTGTTGATGATCTTGCGCGGGATCAGCTCGCCGGTTTTCTTGTCCTTGATCAAGCCGGTTTCCATATCGTGGCTGATCAGCGTCTTGATCGTGATCACTTCACCTACCGCAGCGCTCTTCGGCACTTTCACGCGGGGTTTAACTGTTGCCATTTGTTAACTCCTTCTACCCTGGTTCAGCCGCCGCAGCCACCGATGGTCACTTTGATCTGGCGCTTCGCCATGCTGAACGAGCCGTCCGCCATGCGTGCGACTGCGATCACATCCTGGGTCTTGGCCAGGCGTATCCGGGTCGCAGCGGAACTGGAGCCGGACAGGGTTGAGAACTCGAATGTCGCGACACCCGCGTTAGGATTGGCCGACGCCAGGATCATGATCGCGTCGGCGCCATCGGCGTTGACCTCGATCGGCACCGTGCTGCCGTTCTCGGCGATCTCGGGGGCCCCAATCGTCACGCCGCCCTCCGCAACCGCAGCCCCGCCAGTGAACGCCTGGATGGCCGCCGCAGTGCCATTGTCCTCGGCGGCGAATGCCAGACCGGATTTTCCGGCCAGCGCGGCGGCTGCAACGACGCCTGCGCACATCGCGCCCAGGTTACGTCTGGTCAGTTCCATGAAATCTCTCCGTCTTTGGCCGTGTGGACATCTGGGGTCGTGTGGGCATCTTGGAGCGGCAACTCCGTCACTCCTTCAGCGTCAGAAGATAAGCGATGACGTCTTCGACCTGCTGGGCGGTTAGGATCGTCTTGCCGTCGAATTTCTCGGCCACCCGAAAGTAGCCCGAGTCCCGATAAAAGGCCGGCATCATCGTCGCGTCGCCAAACACTGCCTTGGAATTGACCAGGATCGCCCGCAGCTGCTCGGCCTGCCAGCGATCTCCGACGCCATCGAGCAGGGGACCAACTTCACCATGGAACTGCTCGTCCTTCATGTCTGAGTTGGCGTGGCAAGCGAGGCAATTGCCCAATTTTCGGCCTGCGGCCCATTCCCGACCCTTGGCCGGATCGCCCGGCTGGCCGGTCAGCGATTGCGAGACCGTGCCGTCTTCGATCTTCACATCGCCGGGCGCCACTTCGGCTCCCGCGGCAAAGCTTGCGGCGGCAAGGGCAACCCCGGCTATCAGAGGCATGACACGCTTCATCCTGATCCTCCCCAGATCGATTCTTCTTGTTGGCTACGCGGAAATTGCACGATTTCCTTTCGCAACACAACGATAAATTCAAACCTATGAATAGATAATTACGCACATCGGAGCCGATCCCGACTGCGGCCCATCGCTAAAGCTTTCCCTCCGCACGCATTTTTTCGATGTTGCGGGCGTGATATTTTTGAAAGTGCTCACCGGAATCATAGCCCTTCTCGCTGATCCAGCGAAACATATCCAGGGTGGTCCACTTGCCGAAGGCGCCGGGCATCATCTGCACGGCGGCCTGGGCGACGGTACTGCCTGTGGCCACCTCCTCGGGCAGGAAGATCACCGTCGGAGTAAAGATGATGCCCCAGCGGCGGATTGCATCGCGCTCGCTCATAACCTCGCCGTCGAAGTCGGTGACTTCCTCGTCGCCGAACATGTTGAGCTGGACGACGACATAGTTGGCCTTGATGAAATCAGCGACTTCGGGGTCGGACAGCACCTCCTCGTGCAGCTTGCGGCAATAGACACAGCCGTACTGCTCGACGACCAGCGCCAAACGCTTGCCGTCCGCGTTGGCGGTCGCCAGATCCTCGCGCATATCCTTGAAGGTGACGGCGAACCAATCCTCGGTATGAAGCCCACCGTCCGCATTTTGCGCGAAAGACTGAGGCGTGAGGGACAGCGGAGCGGCAAAGGCCAGCGTCGCGGCGATCAACAGTCGAACCAACATATCACTCTCCTGTGTTTTGCCCGGCCCCCGAATCAGCCGAAGACGGGGATATATTCCAGCATCCAGTAGGCAATGTCCGGCATCATATTTGTGATGAACAGCAGGCCGGTCAGCACCAGCATTGCACCCATGATCTTCTCGACCAGCCCCATATGACGTCGAAACCGGCGCATCAGCCCCATGAACGGCCCGACAAAGAACGCGGCCAGCACAAAGGGCACTCCGATGCCCAAGGAATAAGCGGCCAACAGCAGCGCGCCCTCGGCAGCAGTTTCCTGCGCGCCCGCAGTGAACAGGATTGCCGCCAGGACCGGCCCAACGCACGGCGTCCAGCCGAAAGCGAAAGCCAGCCCAACGACATAGGCGCTGATCAGCGTGGCGGGCTGCCGTGTGACCTCGACCCGCGCCTGGCGATACAGCAGCGGGATGCGCAAGATCCCCATAAAGTGCAGCCCCATAGTCAGGATGATGCCGCCCGCCACGTAGCGCAGTGTGTTGTAGTATTCGCTCAGCGCCTGCCCGATCAGATTGGCCGAAGCTCCGAGAAGGATGAAAACCGTGGCAAAACCCAGCGCAAATGCCAGTGCCGCAAGGACGACGCGCCGCCGCGCGCCCGAATCAGGCTCGCCAGTTTCGGATAGTTGCTCGAAACTGACCCCGGCCAGAAAGCACAGATAAGGCGGCACGATCGGCAGGATACAGGGCGAGACAAAGGACAAAAGCCCCGCCAGCGCCGCCCCCCAATAGGTAATATCAAACGCCATCGTGCCGGATGCCCTGTTGCTATTCTTACATTTTCACATTATGTTTTTTATATGTATTGCTGATAGCGAGGTCAATATGGCGCTGCGATCGATGCTTTTGGCGGTGTTCCTTCTCGCCCCGGTATTTGCCTGGCCGGTATTTGCCTGGGCGGAGACACGGCTGTTGATGCTCGACCGGTCCGCCTGTGAATGGTGCGAGCGCTGGGATGCGGAAGTCGGCATCGTCTATGCCATGACTGCCGAGGGAAAACGTGCGCCGCTGCTGCGTAGCAACATATTCGAGTCCTTACCAGAAGGGATTGTGTTGACGCGCCGGGCGCATTTCACGCCGACTTTCGTCCTGGTGAAGGACGGTGCCGAGATCGGCCGTATCGAGGGCTATCCCGGCGAGGATTTCTTCTACGGGATGCTTCAACAGATGCTCGACCGGGCGGCAAAGCCCGAAAGCTGAGGAGAGGATAACGAATGCGACAATCGCTTCGCACGATCATCGCCGCCGCAATGGCCGCCGCCTTCGCGACGGCGACGCCCGCCCATAGTCAAGATTCCGAGGCGCTGGTCGGCTTCAACTCGATGAAGCCGGAACTTGCCGTCGAACTGGCCCAGGCTGCCGTGGCACATTGCCGCGACGCTGGCTACCAGGTCGCCGTTGCTGTCGTCGACCGGTTTGGCCAGACCCAGGCGGTGATCCGCGACCGCTATGCTGGGGTCCACACCGTAGATACCGCGATCGCCAAGGCCTGGACCGCCGCAAGCTTCAGAACCGCCACATTGGAGCTGGATCGCGGGATCGAGGCGGGTACCCTGAGCAAGAGTCTACGCGATATTCCTGGGGCGCTGATCCTCGGTGGCGGGGTTCCGGTGGCGGCAGCCGGGTCGATCATCGGTGCCGTAGGTGTCTCCGGCGCGCCGGGACCGGAGATCGATGAGGGCTGTGCAAAGGCCGGAATTGCGGCTATTTCCGAACGACTTGAATTTTAGAGAGACAGGTTGAACCATGGCACTACCAGTTCTCAAGGACGGTCCGGACGAGGCCGAGTTTGATCGAATGATGGCGAACGCGCAACGTGCGACTGAATTCCTCAAGGCCCTGGCCCATGAGGGGCGGCTGATGATCCTGTGCCATTTGGCTTCGGGCGAGCGCTCGGTGACTGAATTGGAGCACCTCTTGGCGCAGCGTCAGGCGGCGGTCAGCCAGCAGCTTGCCAGGCTGCGCCTCGAAGGGCTGGTCGATACCAGGCGTGACGGCAAGACGATCCACTACCGTCTGGCGGACGGCCGGACCCGGGAGGTGCTGGAACTCATTTACGAGATATTCTGCGCTGACAAAACCGAGAAATCGTGAGACCCTAAGCGCGAGGCCCTAGGCCCCGTGTTCTGCGGCGGCTTGAATCAGGGCCAAAGCCGCTGGAGGATTGCGCCCATGTTCGGTTTGGCCGATGGGCAAGTGGCCACGCTGGCCGGCTTCGCCGGTGGCATCGTGCTCGGGCTCGCGGCTCGCATTGGCCGTTACTGCATCATGGGTGCGGTCGAGGATGCGGTCTACGGCGCCGATCTGGGGCGCGTGCGCATGCTGGCGATGTCGGCGGCGGTTGCCATTGCCGGAACTTTCGGGCTGATCGCGGCGGGGCTGCTCGACCCGGACGTGACGCGGTATTTCCGCACCGAGTGGTCGCCGGCCGGCACGGTGATTGGCGGGCTGATGTTCGGCTATGGCATGGCGATGGTCGGCACCTGCGGGTTTGGATCACTGGCGCGGGTGGGCGGCGGCGACCTGCGCGGGCTGGTCATGGTAACGGTCCTCGGCATCGCCGCCTATGCTACAATCGCCGGGCCGCTGGCGCCGCTGCGGCTTTGGCTGGTGCCACCAGATCCCATCGCGGCGGGCACCGAGGACCACGGGCTGGCGCATATGATTGGCACGGCGTTTTCGGTTTCCCCCCTTGTCCCGGCACTGGCGATCGCGGCGACTCTGTCAGGCTGGGCGCTACTCGATCCACGGTTCCGACGGCCGAGCGGGCATCTGTTGTGGTCCATCGCGGTGGGCGCAACCATCGTCTTCGCCTGGGCTGCTACCGCCTGGATTGCGGCTACCGGCTTCGACCCGGTCGAGGTCGAATCGTTCAGTTTCTCCGCTCCGATCGGGCAAAGCTTGCTCTATGCAATGACGGCGAGTCTCAGCGAGCCGACCTTCGCCATCGGTGCGGTCGCAGGCGTGATTGTCGGCGCTGCGGTGGGGTCGCGTTTCAGGGCCGAGTTCCGTTGGGAGGCCTGCGACGACGCCCGTGAATTGCGCCGCCAGATGCTGGGCGCAACAAGCATGGGCTTCGGCGGGGTGCTTGCGGCGGGGTGCACGGTCGGGCAGGGGCTGTCGGCTTTCTCGGTCCTGTCGGCCAGCGCGCCGGTCGCGATCATCGCGATCCTTTTGGGCGCGCGTGCGGGCTTGTTTGTTTTGGTCGAGCGAGATGCTGTTCAGCGGTAGCAATGTTCCTTGGGTCAGCGATCATGCGCATGTCTGCGATGGCAACCGATGCGAGATCACGGAGACATTTCGGGACCGGCGGCGGACGTCAGCGCATCGGCTCGAACAGAGGGTCGCTGATCGAACAGTCGCGTGCCGTCGACCCGCTACAGGCGCGGGGCACCAGGCTTTTGGTCAGGCAAATCCGGACCTCGCTGATCATGCGGTCCTTGCAGGTGACAGTAACGCCGCTGGGCTTCAGTCCGGGCGATAATTCCGGGTTGGCCTCGATGAATGCCTGTTCGATCACCTGCGGCGCCAGGCGGATCGGTTTGTTGATCCGGCGCAGGATCGGTGGCCGCTCGATCATTTGCCATGATTCGCGGATCAGCGCGAAATAGGCGGCTGGTGCAAGGCCGGAGCAACGGCCGTGCTTTTTCCACTCGTACCAGGCGAGGCCGCTTGAGCCCATGATATCTGCCATTGCCGCGGTCTCGGCCCGGCTGGGGTCGCGCTGGCTTGTGGTGCAATCTTGTGGCCAGCCGTACTCGTGCTGCGGCCACAGTCCGTGGACAACGAATCCGGTGTTGCCGCCGGGAGCGCATTTCGCGTTGCCGCGCGCGTCACCGGTTGATGCGCACCAGGCAGCGTTCCAGCTGAGCGCGAGGACGTAATAGTCGAATTCGCCAGCGCGGCCGCCGGCGCCGAGCGTACCGGGCATTGCAAGCACAAGGGCGGCCAGTAGGGCGGCAAGGCATCTCATCGGGGGCGCTCCTCTTTTCGGCTTTATTTTAGCTGAGTCCCTCACTATATAGCGACTTGGAATAACCCTCGAAACCGTCAGTTGCGCCTCGCGCCCGGTTCTCGGAGCGCGGCGAAGCCGTGTTCGACGCAGCAAAGACACAAAGGTTTGACGACATGACCGATCTGCCCCTGATGCCCAAAGCGACCGCTGTCTGGCTGGT
>DATLAW010000005.1:0-7137 GCA_035527255.1 Thermohalobaculum sp.
GGGCTTTTCGAGACTGCCGAGGTCGGCTCTTGCGCCTTCCAAAAGCTATATGACTCGGGCGCGCTCGACGCGGAATACGGCGAAATCCATGTGTTGTTCGTACACACGCACGGTCCCGGACACCTTCACACCACGGGCAAAGCAGTAACCACGCTAGCCGATCTGAAGGGCTTGAAGATCCGCCGCCCGAGCGCGGTGATCGGCAGGCTGCTGCAGGAGTTGGGCGCCGAGCCGGTCGGCATGCCTGCGCCGGCCATCTACGAGTCGATGCAGCGTGGCACCATCGACGGCTACATGCTGCCATGGGAGGCGGTGAAGGGTTTTCGCGTCTACGAGGTCTCGGACCAGCACACCGAGTTCGGCTTTTACGCCGCCGCCTTTGTGTTGACGATGAACAAGGCAAAATATGACGGCCTGCCCGCCGATCTGAAGAAGGTCATCGACGACAATTCCGGCCTGAACTGGGCAATCCGAGCTGGCAAGGGATTTGACCAGGGCGACGTGGCCGGGTTGGAGGCGACCGTGGGTACCGGCGAGATCCACAAGATCGAGGGTGCGGCGCAGGCCGAGTTCCAGGCCGCCGCCGACCGGGCGACGACAGCCTACCTGAAGGAGCTTGACGACAAGGGACTGCCCGGCACCGAGACCTACGGCAAGGTCAAGGGCTATGTCACCGAGTGCAGGGCCGAGCTGAAGAGCTGAGGCGAGGCGGCGGGCGCGGAACGGCTTCCATGGAATGATGCGGGAACTCACTTGAAGCGCCTGCTGAGCCTTTGCGACGCCGTCGCGCTGACCGGGTTGGGCACATTGTTCGCCGTTGTCGCGTTCAACGTGCTCGGCCGGGCGCTGTTCGACGCTACCGGGCACGCGGTCAATTTGATGATCCCCGGCGCCATCGAAATCAGTCGTTATGCGCTGATGGTGACCGTGCTGGCGTCGTTGCCACGCGCTGCCGAAGCCGGCATGGTACGGGTCGACCTGCTGATAGATCACCTGCCACCTGGGCTCGCCACTCTGCTCGATCGGCTGTGGGCACTGGCAATCGCCGCATTCGGTGCCGCGACAGCATGGCTGCTGATAAGCGAGGCGCTGCTGCAAATCACACGCGGCGATGCGACCCAGGATCTGGAGCTGCCGATGTGGCTGCTCACCGGCTTCGCCGGGCTCGCGATGTCGGCGCTGACGCTGGTCGGGCTGTGGCTCGCGCTGCGCGGGGCCAGAGGGTGAGTTCACAGGAAACTGGTTTCCTCGGCATCGCGGTTTTGCTGGTGCTGCTGGCACTGGGATGCCCGGTGGGGATCGCGATGATCCTGGTCGGCTTCGCCGGTTTTGCTGCGATCATCGGCATCGCTCCGGCACTGAATATCCTTCAATCTGGGGCATTCGAGACTGCCTCGAACTACTCGTTCACCCTGGTGCCGTTGTTTCTGCTGATGGGTTCATTGGTCAGCCGCGCCGGGCTGTCACGCGACCTGTTCCTCGCAGCTCGACGTTTCACCTATGGTTGGAACGGCGGATTGGCGGTCGCCGGCGTGATCGCAAGTGCAGCCTTCTCAACGGTCTCGGGCTCGTCGCTCGCAACCGCATCGACGATGACCCGCGTCGCCTACCCGGAGATGCGGGCGCAGGGCTACGACCCGCGTCTGGCGGCGGGCTCTCTGGCGGCGGGAGGAACACTGGGGATCATGATCCCACCCTCGATCGCACTGTTGCTATACGCGCTGATCACCGAGCAGTCGGTCGGCACCATGTTCCTGGCCGGGTTTCTGCCAGGACTGCTCGCCTTCGCCCTCTATGTCGTTTGCGTCACTATAATGGCGCGGTTCTGGCGGCCCTCGGCGGCACACATGGATACCGACCCCGGCTCGCTCGGCCTTGCATTCCGCCGGTTCCTGCCGGTGGCGATACTGTTTGGCATGGTCATGGGTGGACTTTATGGCGGCTTATTCACCCCCACCGAGGCGGGCGGTGTGGGCGCAGCATTAGCGCTGATATTAGCCATTTTCCGTGGTTTGCGTTGGCCCGACCTGGTTGGCGCATTGACAGAAACGGTGCGCGTATCCGCGACCATCTTCGTCATCCTGATCGGCGCCGAAATCTTTGGTTTTTTGCTGTCGGTCAGCCAAATCTCGTTCAGTATGGCTGACATGATCCGCGAGGCCGGCTGGGCGCCCTGGCAGTTGATGTTGGGCGTCGTGGTTTTCTATCTGGTGCTGGGCTGTTTCATGGAAAGCTTGGCGATGATTTTGCTGACTGTGCCAATCTTCTATCCCTTGGTGATCGATGCCGGGTTTGACCCAATCTGGTTCGGGGTGATCGCCGTAGTCACCGTTGAAACTGGGCTGATTTCGCCTCCTGTCGGCATGAACCTGTTCGTAGTGCGCGGCGCTGCCGATGATCTGGAGCTAAAGGACATAATGATCGGCGTCCTGCCCTTCGTCCTGACCGACATCATCCGGCTGGCGATCCTGATGGCGTTCCCGGCGGTCGCCCTGACCTTGCCGAGGTTGCTCGGTTAAGCTCCGACGCCGCCCCTATTGACCGGACATTCGCCGAATTCGCTCGATCAGCCATGGATCTGCGTGGCCCAACTGATAGGCGCGCAGGAAATCCGCATTCGCCTCATCCACCATGCCTTTCGCGTCAAGGAACCGGCCACGCATGTACCATGCCGCCGCCCATTCGGGTTTCAGTGCGATGGCCCGATCAAAATCGTTCCACGCTGTTTCCTTGCTCTGATCCGAACGGGCACGGCCCCGGTTCAGATAGGCCCCCGCATCCTGCGGGCTGCGCCCAATTACATCCGAGAAATCCAACTCGGCCAATTCGCTTTGCTCGAGCTGCAGAAAAGCCAATCCGCGATTGTAGCGCGCGGCAATCAGGGTTGGATCAAGCTCGAGCGCTTGGCCAAAATCAGGCAGCGCACGCTCCGGCGCTCCGTGGTTCAGCATCAGGATCCCGCGCCCCAAATAGGCTCCCGGCGCCTTCGGGCGCAACGAGATCGCGGCAGCGTAGTCGGTTAGTGCCTCGTTGAGTTGATTAAGTTTTTCATAGGCCAGGGCTCGGTTCTCAAAGGCTGCTGACAATCGTGGATCAGCAACGATGGCCGCGCTATGTGATTCAACCGCCTCGGTGTAGAGGCCGAGCGCGTGCGCGGCGATCCCGGCATTCAACCAGACCAGCGCCCGGCGCCTTGCATCCAACCGGCCCGTCTCAGCGACCCGGCGACAGGCGTTCATAGCATCCTGCACCGGCGTCTGAGGATCCGAGCACAGCGCCAAAAGATTCTCAACCTCGTCCGAAGCTGCACGGCCACCGGGCAGCACAGCGAGCAATCCGGACAAAAGGCCGGCAGCGAAGACCGTGGCTGTCAGGAATCGGTGCATCATTTGCTCCACGTTGGTTCGGCGGCAGGCTTACCCAAAAGCACGGCAAAAGAAGGGCACCCGGTATTTTTTCGTTGTTCTGTGACCGGCTGACATAACAGGTTCATCTCGAATATAAGCATGGTCTGATTAATTTACCCCGGCAATTAATGTTAATCCAGGCTGCGGGGCGGTTCATCTCGCGGGTAGAGGCGACAACCCGAACATCAACTGCTGCCGCAGTGCGCCCACCCCTTTGGCAGAAATCGTCATCCAAATCCCTCAGTCGCATCATAATTGTAGAGCCAGTCGAGTTGCCCTGCGGCGAGGCCCGGCGCTAGTCGCGAAACCGCCGATACCATCCCCCAGTGGTACGACCGGGCAACGCCGGATCGTTGATGGAAGAACTGCCCGTTGGCGCTGCTTCTGTGCTGTACCCGGGTTACCCTTGGCCAGCGCCGCGTCTCATAGGCGATCATGTCCGTTGCCAAATCGCCGCCCGTTTGCAGCGCCCGCATCAGCACCGCAACATCCTCCAGGGCCATCGCCGCCCCCTGGGCCATGAAGGGCATCATCGGATGTGCCGCATCGCCGATCAGCACCACCGGCCCATCGACCCATCGGACCTGCTCCGGCCGACCAAATATGCCCCAGACAAACGTCTCATCCACATGGTCGAGCAACCGGGTCACATCTGGATGCCAGCCGGCAAAACTGCGGCGCAGTTGTTGCGGGTCGCCCGGCGCCGACCAACCCTCGGCGCTCCACTCGGCCTGTTCCTCGACCGCGACAAAGTTCACCAAAGACCCGCCGCGCAGATAGTAGGTCACCAGATGGCGCCCCGGCCCAGCCCAGACGGTCGCATTCGGCGCCACCAGCCCATCGGGCAATCGCTCGGCCGGAATGGTGCCACGCCACGCGATCTGGCCGGTGAATTCCGGCGCTTCAGGACCGTTTAGTTGAGCCCGCAAGACCGAACGGATGCCATCGGCGCCAATGACCAAATCAGCAGCCAACGTCTCGCCGTTGGATAGCTTCAGTGCCGGCCCTTCGGGGCGCAGCACATAGCCCGCGACCTTCGCCCCACCCCGCACCTCGGCCCCGGCATTGCGGGCGGCGTCGGTCAGCACTGCCAGCAGATCCGCCCGGTGGACATGCAGATATGGCGCACCCCAGCGCGCCTCGGCGGCAGCACCCAATGTGGCGCGATAGATCCGGACGCCGGTGCGCCCATCGCGCATCTCCGCCGCGCGGGGGTGAAATGCCTGCGCCGCCGTGGTGTCGAGCACACCCAGCCAGCGAAGCACCTTGGCGGCGTTCGGGCTCATTTGCAGCCCGGCGCCCACTTCAGTTGCGGCCGGGGCTTCCTCGCAAACCGTGACCCGCCAGCCCGCGCGTGCCAAAGCCAGTGCCGCCGCCGTCCCGGCAATGCCGCCGCCTGCGATCAGAGCCTCGTTCATGGGTGTTCTCCCCGCAATGCGTCGCCCGCTATCGGTTTGGCATTGTTACGGGCCTTGATGCCGCAGGCATTGATCTGCCGCAAACAAGGCATCTGACGGCGGCCCAGCAGGGAAGCTGGACTGTGATCATTCGTGACAGAGTTTCGCCTCGACCGGTCAGCAGGCTCAGCGGCCCGGTGTTACCAGCCGCAAGCGTGGCTCCAGTACGACGCCAGTGTCATTGCTTGCCGGTTCGTCGCTCGCATTTTGATGAGGCAACGCCCTCGATGCAGGCGCGGGGCGCGGTAACAGCTCCCAATATGGCTTATCGGAGTATTGCCCGGATTTGCGCTGGCTCAGGCGTACCATGACGCCCCCCGCCTTCCCATAAACATCGCCGTCCTTCAGTTCAGCGTTCTCGTCAATCACCACACTCGCCAAGGCAAAGACATGGTCCAGCATCACGTCGCGCTCACAATTCGACGGCGGCGCGATGATTTCCGCGCCAATAAACGCGGTCAGCCCCATGGTGGATACGCCGGGATGTAGCGCCTCGCCGGTGAGCGCGCCCAACTCATGCTCCGCTTGCACCGGTGGTGGCAATATCTGCCAGCGCAGCCAAAATTGTAGCGGCGCCTGCCCATCAAGGAAACGCTCCATCTCGGAGCCAAAAGTACTCATCGGTACCGCATTGCGCGCCGGCAGCCAAATCACCCCCTGGGCCTCAGCCATGTTGGCAATCGCGGCAGTCGCGAGGGTCACGGCGGTAGCGCGATCGAACATCGCGTCGCGACCCTTTCCAATACTCCCACCCTCAGCCTCTGCGACCAACAGATGCGCCCGGTGGCCGGTCATGCCAGTCAAGGGGCCACGCCAGATCGCGGGATTGATAAAGGAATGCATGGTCGCCGAGCTACACAGCGGCTGGGATGCTGCGCGGATCGTAAGTCGCACTCCGGCGATTTCGCAACCAAACTCGGTTGGCTGCGAGCGGAGCCCCGCCAGAATGCCGCGCTTGCCCGTTCCCTCATCGATCATTCGCACGCGCGCACCGGCTTGCCCGACCAGCTCGCGCAGGGTGTCGTGCAAGGTTTCCCGGTCCATCTTGACCGATTTTGCGAGCGGAACCGCAGCGCCATAGATCGGCTGCTGATCCCCTCTGTCCCTTAAGCCAACCATGGAAGCCCTCCCAAACGGACTCGCCCGCATCCGCTAACGCGGCGCACAAACCAAACCGATACCGACAAACTGTTTAGTGACGCTTGCTGCCATCCCGACCGTCCCTACAGCCGACTAGTTGCCACTATAGTCTGAAACGGGGGTCAAACGGAAGACGGGAGTCTTCGTAATGACGCTGTGCTCGTGATGTACAACGTGATACCAAGTCTTGTCCTTCGTGCCAACCTGAGCCCCATTAGGTGGTGCTTTACCGGTCCGGACATGCACCGCGGCGATCTGAAACAGGTCGTGGACAGTTTTTTCCAATGAAAAATCATTGGGCGTAATTTCAAGCTCCATGCCCAACAACGCCTCCAAACCGCGCGACGCGGCACCCGGATTGCGACCCTCGACAGGCGGCACCAAAAGCCAGCGCAACCACAAAGGAAGTGGCGCCAGTCCATCCGCCAAAGACTGGACAAAGTCCGGTATCACATCGGGCGGCGTGGCGTTCCCCGCTGGGTGCCAAATGATGCCGACCGGATCGGTCAACAGCGACACCGCCGCAGCGGTCACCGTAGTTGCTACCGCGCGGTCGTAATTCAGGTCGACGTCATGCACGTTGGCGGGATGAGCATCGGAGATCACCACATGGCCGCGGCTTTGGCTAAGGCGCTTGACACCCTCGCTCCACAGCGCAGGATTAACGCGTTCCTGTAAGGCCGAGCCGACGAATGCCGGATTGTCGCCACCGCCAACCAGCGTAAGGAGACCATTGACCCGCAACATCGCGCTGGGCGGCCCCTTCAATCGGCGCTTCAACAGACTGAACTTTTGTTGTGAGCCAGCCTGTTCCATCTTCTCATCAAATCCGGCAACCGCCCCGGTGCCCTCAAGGATCTCGTTGATCGTGTCGAGCAATTCTTGGGAAGTAAATCGCGGCGGGCGGAATAGGGCCATGGTTGCGCCAAATGCCAGATTGGGATTGACCATCGGCATCGACGGGTGGATTTCCACCAACCCGGATTCGGTCTTGGGTTGTCCCCCTTGTTTGACCAGATCATGGTCAGTTGGGACATTTCTGATCAGGTTAGTATCGTCAGGCGGCTTTGCAGCTTCGAATGCCGCTGCCAGAGCTGCTGCGTCCGCGGGCGACATACCACGCGCTTCGGTCA
>DATLAW010000006.1:0-47978 GCA_035527255.1 Thermohalobaculum sp.
TATGGCTACATATCTATGACCTGGCGCCGCCACCGGCAACCCGCGCGTCGGGCAGCCTGAATCTCAGATGCGGACCATCGATCACTTCACCCGTCGTGTCGATCCGACGCTCGCGCAGGACCAGTTCCCAACCGGTTTCCTGCCGCGAGATTTCAAGCCGTCGCCATGCGCCTTCGTCATGACCGGCGCCCGTGCGCATACCGCAGGCCGGAGCGCCGATGACCGGTATCCGCCCGGCATTGGTGTCGATCCACGATAAATCGGCCCGATGAGTATGTCCGTGCAGCACCAGCTCGGCGCCCTGCGTTGCAATCACCTGGCAGAGCTCCGCCCAATCGGTCAGGCTTTTGCGCCAAACGGTGATCGGGGTTGGCGGGTGATGGATCAGGATGACACGGCAAAGACCCTCGCGACCGGTCTCGGCCAACAACCGGGCCAGGTCGGCAAGCTGGGTGCCACCAACGGTGCCGGTGGCCATCGTCGGCAAGGTTGCGACTGCGCTGGACAGGCCGATCAGCGCCACCTCACCGCGTCGCCGCAGCCAGGGGAAGCCAGGGCGCCCATCGTCGCCGGTTACATAGGCACTCCAATGACGCATCATGTGGTCCTCGAAGCCCGGCATGATGGCCTCGTGATTGCCTGGAACCAGACCGACCAGATCAGGCGGGCCAAGCGCCGACAGCCATTCGGCCCCGGCAGCAAATTCCTTCTCCAGCGAAAAGTTGACAAGGTCGCCCGTCATCGCGATGAAGTCGGGATCAGCGGCCCTCAGATCGGCAACGATCCGCGACGTGATCTCGGGCCGGTGAAGCAGGCGGCGCTTGCGGAGCCAGTTGGCATAGCTAAGGCCGCGCTTGCTGAGCGACTCAAGCAGCGAAGGCTGGCCAAGCGGCAGATGCGGGTCGGTCAGGTGAGCGAGGACCAGGGGATCGGACAATGACATTTCCCGCGCTGTTCAAGAGTATCCAACAGCGTTATCAAGTGTCAGGCAAAAAATGAAGGCGCAGGATGAAGGCCCAGAATAGTGGCAGCGGCATGACTTCGAGCAAAGTATTGATTGTCCGGCCGAATGGCCCGGCAGCGTTCGGCATGACCCCGGCGGAGCGATTGGTGCGATTGTCGGAACGCGCGCGGCTGACGATGGCCAGCGCCGCCGGCGATGCCGATGTCATAATTCGCGGCGACCATGTTTATGGCGCGAACCTGTTTGATGCGCTGGTCGGCTCGGCGCCAGGCACCGTGCTGACCGACGACGCCGGACGGGCGCTGGCGGCGCGCGTCGATGCCACAAGCCGCGACTGGGCCGCCCGCCTCCTCGACACTGAAACGCCAAGCAATGATCTGCCCAGCGGCGGCGCGGCCATCAACGCGGCTACGCTGGCTGGGAACCACAATGCGCAACTGCGCAAGAAGCGGCCACCGCTGCTGATCCCGGCGACCGACCACCGCACCATCGAGAAGGCTCTGTTTGCCGACAGCTACAAGGGGGTCACCGATCTGGTAACCAAGCATGTCTGGCCCTATCTGGCGCGACCCGCAACCAGTTGGTGCGCGATCCGGCGCATCACGCCCAACCAGGTTACCCTGGTCAGCGCGGTGTTGGTCGGGGTTACGGTCTGGCTGTTCTGGCATGGGTATTTTGGCCTCGGATTGGCCACTGCCTGGGCGATGACCTTGCTCGACACGATCGACGGAAAACTCGCCCGGGTGACCCTGCAATCCTCACCATGGGGCGGAGCCTTCGATCATGGCATCGATCTGATCCACCCACCGTTCTGGTACTGGGCATGGGCAGTCGGCTGCGCTGCGTCGGGCATGCCACTGAACGACGGTGGCTGGACACTGGGCGTCATCGTCGCAGGCTATATTCTGCAACGATGCGAGGAGGGGCTGTTCCTGGTGCTGTTCGGCATGGATATGCATGTCTGGCGGCGTTTCGACAGCCTGTTCCGCCAAATTACCGCACGGCGCAATCCGAACCTGCTGATCCTGATGATAGCGACGCTGCTGGGCGCGCCGCGCGAAGGCATGATCGCGGTTGCGATTTGGACAGTAGCTTGCTTCCTGATCCATCTGGTGCGGATCGGTCAGGCATTTATCGCCCGGCGGGCCGGCCCGCTCAGCTCGTGGCTAGCGGAGGCGTGAGCGGGGTTGCGCTGATCCGCAACCCCAACAGTACCGGCAATCTGCGGTCGGCGTCGAGCGCTGCGACTCGGGCTGGGATTCCGGCTGAAATTCGGCTGATCGACGGCAGTACCCTCGACACGCTGTCCACCGACCTTGTGGCGGCGCATGCGACCGGCATCGACCTGATTTTGATCGATGGCGGCGACGGAACCGTCCGCGAGGTCCTGAGCCGGCTACCGGAGATCTGGGGTGCTGCCCTTCCCCGCATCGGCATCCTGCCGCACGGCAACACCAATCTTATCGCCCGCGAGGTTGGCGGGCTCCAATCGGCAGATGCGATCTCCCAGCTGCTGCGCCGCCTCGAATCCGGGCCGCCACTGCCCGAGCGCCAGCGCGCCATCCTACGTCTCGACTATCCGGCGGGCGAACACCCGACCTTGCGCGGGTTCATGATGGGGTGGGGCGCCTATGCGACAGGGACCCGGATCGCCCGCGACGAGATCGCCGCTCGGGGGTCGGGCCAGGCGACGCTGGCGGTTCTCTCAACCTTGCGCCGCGCGCTGATCGGGGCCGAACGCGCTGCACTGCGCCGGGGTGTCGCCGCCGGGATATCGATCGACGGCGGGCCGGTCGCCCGCTCGGAACGGCTGTTGGGTCTGGCGACCACCCTGCAACAGTCGCTGGTCGCCGGGCTGAACCCGTTCTGGGGCGCCGGGCCGGGACCGATCCGTTGGCTCGATATCGATGCTCCGGGGCACCGCCTGGTCCTTGCCGCGCCGTTTCTCGCGTTGGGGAAACCGCGCCGCTGGATGAGCCGCTCCGGCTATACGAGCGGCCGCGCGGCACGGATCGAACTGGAACTCGATACCCCCTTCATCATGGACGGCGAGGCCTTCCCATCCGCCGCGAGCGGGCCAATGATCCTCAGCGCCCGTGAAGAAATCACCTTTATCTCGCTATGACATGGACAACACCGGCTCGACATACAAGTTCGGCAAGACTAATTAGGCGCTGACAAAGCGAGGACATAGCTGCAATGGCAGACACGACGGATACCGCGCGAAAACCTGAAAAGCCGGTGAAGCCAGAGGCGCTGAAGGGGCCGGTCCGGCGTCGCGTCAAACGCTATGGCAAGCAGTTCACCCGCTGGCTTTCCGCCTATCAGGCGCGCCAAAGCCTGGTACCCGACGCGCCATTCCTCGATACCGGATATTTTCCATTTCTCGAGGAGTTCGAGGCGCGCTGGGAAGAGATCCGCGCCGAGGCCATCGGCATCCTGAAGTTCCGCGAGCATATCCCCGGTTTCCAGGACGTGTCGCCCGACCAGTATCGGATCGCAACGGCGGCGAACTGGAAGACCTTTTTTCTGTATGGCTTTGGCAACCAGCTAAAGCGCAACTGTGAGCAGGCCCCGGCGACCGCCGATATCATCAGTCGTGTGCCGACGATCCACACCGCATGGTTCTCGATTCTGGCGCCGGGGTATCACATCCCGCCCCATACCGGGGTCACCAAAGGCATCCTGCGCGCCCATCTGGGCCTGATCATTCCCAAAGATCACGAGAAATGCCGGATCCGGGTCGGCGATCAATTCCGGACCTGGCGGGATGGCAAGGTCTTTATCATCGACGATACCTACGAGCACGAGGTCTGGAACGATACCGACGAGGAACGCGTGGTCCTGCTGCTCGATTTCGACCGGCCAATGCGGCTGGGCGGACGTTTCATGAATTGGCTGTTGATGAAATTGATGAAGCTGACCGCGTTCTATCAGGAGCCGAAGAAGAACATTCGGGACTTCGAGGCCAGGTTCGAGGCCGCGACCAAGCGGGCCAGCGAGAATCTGGAGAAATTGAGCGACCTTTGACCGCGCCCGAACTGCGCGCCCTGATCGCCATGGAGCTCGACCGCCCGGTCGGCCCCGAGGCCGCGTCAATGGCGGTGCGGTTGGCGGCGCGGCCCGGTGTGGCGGCGGTGCTGTTCTACGGCGCCAGACTCCGCGAGGGTACTGGCGAGGGGCCGCTCGATTTCTATGTGCTGACCGATAGCAACATTGCCTTCCATGGCTTTGGTTTGTCCGCCCTGACCAACTTCCTGCTGCCACCAAATGTCTATCACGAGGTGATTGAAGCATCGGCCCGGATCGAGGCCAAGGTGGCGGTGATGACCCTCGAGGCATTCCGTGAGCGCATGCACCCCGGCGCGATGGACACCACCCTCTGGGCGCGTTTCACCCAACCGGCAGCGCTGGTTTGGGCGCGCGCATCCGCCGATCACGACGCGGTAGTCGACGCTGTGACCGCAGCGGTCGAGACGGCAGCCTGGTGGGCCGGACGATTGGCGCCCGGGGATGCCGATGCGGACGAAACCTGGCGGGCGCTGTTCCACTACACCTACGGCTCGGAGCTGCGGGTCGAGGGCGGTGGCCGCGCCCGCGACCTGATCGCCTCGGCGCCCGAGCGGTACCGCCAAATCCACCGGCTGCTGATCGCCGGGACGCCATCCGGCGATCGCAGCGCCGCCGCCGGCGCCTGGCGCCGCCGCCAGATCGTCGGGAAATTCCGCAACCTCGCCCGCCTGATCAAGGCTGCCTTCACCTACCGGGGCGGCTTCGCCTACGCGCTGTCCAAGGTCGAGCGCCATTCCGGCCGCCCGGTCGAGGTGTCGCCCTGGCAGCGGCGCTGGCCCTGGCTGGCAGCCCCGTTCATCCTGTGGCGGCTGTGGCGCGAGCGGCGCCTGAGGTAAATCCATTTTGCCTTGTCACGCGAAAAATCTTACGCACGCATATCGAACAGACCGCAACCGGAGGCGCCTTCAATGCCAACCCATCACGAACTCCCAGCTCTGCCCGAGAACATCGCCTGGGGCTATCTCGACGCCGCCCGGCCCGCGATCCTGACCGTCGCCTCAGGCGACACAATCCGGCTGACCAGCTGGGCCGCCGCCAGCGAGGCCACGCTGCCACCGGATCGCTCGCTGGTCCAACCCGGCCAGATCGAGGCGATCAGGCGCTGCACCCCCGGCCCGACCAGCCACATGCTGACCGGCCCGGTCCATGTCGAGGGCGCCGTCCCCGGCGACGTGCTGCAGATCGATATCCTCGACATCACCCTGATTGACCGTTGGGGCTATGTCGCGATCCGGCCGCTGAAGGGCACCCTGCCCGGCGAGTTTGACCAGACCGCGATCATTCACCCCGAGATCGACATCCAGCAGGGCACCGCCCGCCTGCCCTGGGGCACCGAAATCACGCTCGAGCCATTCTTCGGCGTGATCAGCGTCGCCCCGCCACCCCATTGGGGCCGCTGCTCCAGTGCCGAGCCGCGCAAGTTCGGCGGCAACATGGACAACAAGGAACTGCGCCCCGGCAGCACGCTATACCTGCCTGTCTTCAACGACGGCGCGCTGTTCTGCGCCGGTGACGGCCACGCCGTGCAAGGCGACGGCGAGGTCTGCATCACCGCACTGGAAACCGGCCTGACCGGCACCTTCCGACTGACCCTGCGCAAGGACCTCGGCTACGACTACCCCTTCGCCGAGACCGGAACGCACCTGATCAGCATGGGTATGAACGCCGACCTGAACGAGGCCGCCCGCATCGCCGTGCGCGAAATGATCGACCACATCTGCCGCCGCACCACCCTGACCCGCGAGCAGGCCTACATGCTGTGCTCGATCCAGGGCAACCTGCGGGTCACCCAGACGGTTGACGGCGAAAAGGGCTGCCATATGATGATGGCGAAGGCGGTGTTATGAAGGGGGGCGAGGTTGGGTTTGAGGCCGAAGCCGGTCGCGGTGATGTGGGGTGAGGGATTTTTGGGGTGTGCCAACCGCGATAGTCGCGCCCGCGATCTGAGGCCGGCGGGGGAGATTTCCGTTCAGTCGAGGGCTTGGCGCAATTTCTCGAGTTCGTCATCTTGCCAGTGGTAGCCCATGGCTTTGACTTCGGCCTCGGCCTGATCAAACGCCGCGCCGGCCTTTTCGGCATCGCCTGCGAGGTGGTGGAGCCAGGCTTCCTCGATCAGGGCGTCGCAGAGGTGGAGCCGCATGCCGGAGGGTTCGGCGATGTGGCGGACCTGTTCCAGATCCTCCCAGGCCCCTTCGAGCTCGCCCTGCGCCCGCCGGAAACCGGCGCGGGCGAGATAGCCCCGTGGGATATGATGCCGGGAGCCGGCCTTCCGCAGCGCGGCGATGGCGGCACCGAATTGCGCGGCGGCGGTTTCGTCGCCACGACTCGCGGCAATGCGGGCCAGATTGAGGCTGTCGAGGCCGATGGCGAGCAACACGTGACTTCGCTCAGCGATCTTGAGCGTCGCCTGCACCCGTTCGGCGAGGGTGGGGAGCGCTGAGGTTGCGGGGGCGCGGAGCAGGAAGGAAGTGTAGTGGAAGCCTCCCATTGAGTAGAGGTAGGGCTGCTCCGGCTGCTCCTGCTTTTGCCGTTGCTCGGCTTCTTCGAATAGGGTCTCGCCTCCTGCATCTTGCCCCGGATAGCCATGACATGGGCGCGTTGGGTGCGATAGGCGGCTTGCCGGATCTTGTCCTCTGTCTTGTCGATGAAGTCGACCGCGTCGTTCGCCCGCTGCAGTGCGGCTTGCAGCTCGCCACGCACAAGCAGGAGTTCGCTGAAATTGTTGCTGTTCACGGCGGCATTTTTGTAGTCCATATCTTCGATCGCCATGGCAATCTGGCGCTCGAAAGGGGTCTGGGCTTCCTTGAGCCGGCTCAGCGCCCGCAGCCAGGAGCCGGCCATATTCAACAGCAATCCCTGGTCCGGCCGGGTCACCTTTTGCACCGGCGCCTTCCAACCTCCGGGGAAGAAGGCGGCGAGCGCCGCCAGTTCGGTGCTGAACAGGCCGAGCTGTTTTACGCCATAGAATTGGCCGCTGCGACTAATGCGCCGGTAATAAACCTCGTCCAGCGCCTCCTGGGCGCGGCCGGCGGCGACGCCGTGGTGGAGCGACTGATACAGCGGCATCAGGCCGGCCTGGTCATCGGGCAGTTCCTGGTCGGGAATCGCGCGGAAATAGTCGAACAGGCGGGAATGGGCCTCTCTCCAGGCCTCGGGGCTTTGCAGCACGAGGACCGCGCCGAAATGTTCGCGCACCAGCGGGTGGCCATCCACCGTGGCCAAGTCCGGCCGGGTGATCAGTTTCAGCTCTTCGAGACGCTTGAGCACAACGTTAAGCGGCGGCGCCTTGGCGCCGTCGAAGGCGTCGGTGAGACCGGCAATCACCGGCTCGGCCACCAGCGCCTGCAGCGCGGCCATCGGCACGGGACGGTCGAACAGGCCGAGCAGATGCAGCATGGCGGTCTCGGCGCTTTTCGCCCCAAACCAGTCCGCATAGGCCTGCAGCATCGCCTTGGCCTTTTCCGCACCGTCCATATGGGTATAGAGCAGCTTCACCTGATCGCGCTTGTAGATGTCGCCGTCGCCGGTCACATCAACCAGATAGCGCCCGAGCAGCACCAGGCCGAAGGCATGGCCGCCCATTTCCGCCGACGCCTCTTGCATCTCCTCCTTCGGGCCGGTGACGCCAAGCGAGGCGAGCAAGGCGGCGCCGTCGTCAGGTTTCAACTTCTCCACATCCACATGGCGCACCGCCTCGCCCTTATAAGCCGCCAATTCCGCCAGGGGTTGGCGCGAGGTGACGATGACGAGGCCCGGCCAGTCCTGGCCGGCCAGCCGGTTGACGAAGTCGCCCATGGTGCGGTCGTGGAAGCGCCCGGCATCATTGTGGCCCGGCGGGTTCTGCAGCGGCTCCACCCCGTCCAGCACCAGGATCATGGTCTGCTGGCACACCAGTTCCAGCGCCTTGTCCGCTTTGCCAAGCGAATCATAGCTCTCGGGATTTTCGCCAAAACTGCGCAGCAGGTCGGAGAAGAAGCCTTCCGAACTGGTGATCTGGCCCTTCGAGCCTTGCGAATAGAACGACCAGGTGAAGATCCGCCGCGCCCCGGCAAAGGGGGTGGGCTGCTTGTTCTTCAGTTCCGCCAGCCAGCGCAACACCAGAAACGACTTGCCGGTGCCGCCCTCGGCGATCAGCGCCAGGATGTTGCGCCTGGCGCGGTTTTTCCATTCGCGGGTGAGCAGCGCTTTTTCGCGGGTGCGGCCGATGAGGTCCGGGGAATGGGGGGTGGGGAGCCGGTTGATCTCAAAACGGTGGGAATCATGAGTGATCGCGGGTGCTTCGAATTGAGGCTCAGGTTCGGTGGCATGGCCGCCTGTCGGGACTTCCTCGAAAAGCGGTTCGCCGATGGGCGCTGTTGGCGGTGTGATGATAGTTGCAAGCTCGGCACGCGCTTGATCCCGGTTACAATCGGTCAAATCCAGCCACTTTTGATTATTATATAGCTTTGGCAATTTGCATGGACGGACCAGTACCGGTATTGCGAACCTATCCTCGCCATTCGGATCATTCCAATAGGCTGCTTCCCACTCTGAATTAGAATATGCAGCATTGAGATAGTCTTCGGAGAAGACACCAATTAGGTGATCGCATTCGTCTAATTTTTCTTTCATCCAGCGAGCAATGTTTCCGCCAGCGCCAATTTCCCACTCATGCACAAATGCTTCATGGCCGAGGTCGGTGAGCGTCCAGCCGATCCACTGCGCTTTCTGGCTGTCCTTGCTATTGTAGCTGATAAAGAATTTGCGCATGTCCCGGCCCCGGTAATGGCTTTCGGTGTCAGTATACACACAGAGTTGCGCAATTGAGGAAGCAGCAAATTGTCGGGGGCGTTTCGATGCTGCCGCTGCCAATTCTCAAGGTCATTCGAGCGCGCAAATTTTTGCGTCCGGAACCAGGAACGCTGTAGTTTCGCTGAGTGTCACTTACCGACGCTCGCAGATGAATTTGCAAGCATCCGGCTTCAAACATCATTCAGCCAGCGCCGCCGGTAACGCCACCGGATTGGCAGATGATCAGGACCCCTTCAAAGACGACACCGACTCGGTGAACTCAATCAAGGCGCCCCTGACCCTGCGGGGCGGCGGCAATTTATATCACTCACGTGATTCACCTTTAAACTCAACACCTTAACCCCCTGTCCAAATTTGGACACACACGCAAACTCAGGGCAACCCGATCACCACCCCCGTCTGCACCACCGCCGGATCATAGGCCTTGCGGGCGAACACTTCCCGAACCTCGTCAGCGAAGCTTTCCAGCGGGTCCATCGGGTAATCCGGATCGAAGCTCGACTGGTCCCAGCGCTCGCAGAAATCGACGCAAGCCTGGTAGTGCGGGCTGTCGGCATATTTTTCGCGCAGCTCGCGGTCCCAGCCGTAGTGGTGGGCGTAGTAATACATCTGGAAGGTGCCGTGATGCTCGACCACCCAGGTCACCTCGTCGCGCAGGAACGGGCGCAGGATCTCGGCGGCAAAGCGGTCGTGGTTCTGCGGCGCCAGCCCATCGCCGATGTCATGCAGCAGGGCTGCCACCACCCAGTCGATATCGGCGCCGTCGCGCCGGGCCCGGGTCGCGGTCTGCAACGCATGCTGCAGGCGAGTGATCTTGTAGCCCGCCAGGGTCTCGTCGCCCTGGTTCGCCATTTCGCGCATCAGCCGGTCCGCCGTTCCGGCCAGATAGGGGCCCTCCAGCTGATGCAGCAGTTCGTACTCTTCCTTCGAGCCGTCCTTCATCTGGGTGAAGGAGACCTGTTTGACCTCGTTCATCACGATCCTCCCGCCTCGGTCTGATAGAAGCCGACCGGCGCCTCAGCACCCTCGGCCAGCGTTGACGACTGCGCCGCCAGCACCTCTTCATACAACGCCAGCGCCGCCGGTGAAAAGCTTCCCGGCGGCGGCGCCACATTGATCCGGCTCCGGGTCCGGTCGCAGCCCCGCGCCAGCATGGCGTAGTCGTTGCCCTTGCCCGCCTTCGGCGTATCCGGCCGGATGAAGCGCGCGACAAAGCCGATCCGCCGGTCGCTGGTCACATTGGGTCCGCTGGCATGGAACAGCCGCCCATGATGCAGCGACATCTGGCCCGGCTGCAATGCCACCGCCACAGCATCCGCCTCGTCAACCTCGACCGCGATCTCCTGCCCGCGCGACAACAGATTGTCGGTGGCAAAGGTGTCATGATGCGGCACGATCGATTGCTTGTGCGAGCCGGGCACGAACTTCATGCAGCCGGATGCCTCGGTTGCCGGCGACAGCGCCACCCAGGCGGTCACCTCGTGGTCGCTGCCATCCATGCCCCAATAGATCAGATCCTGGTGCCAGGAGACGACCTTGCCCGACCTCGGCTCCTTGATGAAATACTCGCAGCCCCAAATCAGCAGATCTGGCCCCAGGATGCTTTCCACCGCATCGACAATGCGCGCGTCCAGCGCCGCCATGCGGGCCGCCTCCGACACCAGATTGGCGTTGACCCGGTAATACTGGCTGATCGGCCGCGGCAGCCCGCCAGCGCCATAACGCGCCTCGTTCCCCTCCAGTGCCGCCCGGTGGGCAGCGGCATCGGCCGGGGTCAGCACATCGACCGGGCACAGGAACCCATCGCGGCGGTATTGCTCAACCTGCGCTTCGCTCAGCGATCCCGCCATGTCCCTCGTCCCTAGCCACCAATCACGAATACGGATCCAGCGCGTCCCTCAGCGCGTCGCCGACAAACGAGAACGCCAGCACCACCAGGATCACCGGCACCATCGGATACAGAACCCAAGGGTAGATCTCCAGCGCCCCCAGCCCGGCATTCAGCGCGTCGTTCAGCATCAGTCCCCACGAAACCGACGGCGGCCGGATGCCGAAGCCCAGAAAGCTCAGCGCCGTCTCGCCCAGGATCATCGCCGGGATACTCAGCGAGGCCGAGGCGATCAGGTGGCTCATGAAATTCGGCATCATGTGGTCGCGGATCACCCGGCCCGGCGAGGCGCCCATCAACTCGGCGGCGCGCACATAATCCTCCTCGCGCAGCGCCAGGAACTTGGATCGCACGGCACGGGCCAGCCCGGGCCAGTCGAGCAGCCCCAGGATCACCGAGATCATCATGAACACCGCCAACGAGTTCCAGTTAACCGGCACCGCCGCCGACAGCGCCAGCCAGATCGGCAGCTCCGGCAACGAGCGAAAAACCTCGATGGCGCGCTGCACGGTGGCATCGATCCAGCCGCCGAAATATCCGGCGATGCCGCCCAATGTCAGCCCGATCGCAAAGCTGACGGTGACCCCGATCAACCCGATGGTCAGGCTCAGCCTTGCCCCATGCAGGATTCGGCTCAGGACATCGCGCCCCAGCCGGTCCGACCCCAACAGATACAATGCGCCACCCTCCGGCGGGCAGATCAGATGGAACCGGCTCTCGATCAGGCCCAGCAGCCAGTAGGTCTCGCCACAAGTCGTCAGCACCGGCACCGCCAAAGCGTCGGTCGTGTTGGCGACCGGCTTCACTAGCCCTGTGTCGGCGTCATAGACCGTCGCTGTTGGATAGGTGTGCAGCCCGACGTATTTGCCGTCGTGGAACAAATACAGCCCCTGCGGTGGGGCAAAAATGTTGTCCTCGTCCAGGGTGTTCGGCGCGTAGGGCGCGATCACCTCCATGAACGGCAGCATGGCATAGAGAGCGACCAGGAACAGCCCGCATGCGACCCCCAGCTTGTGCCGCTTAAAACGGCGCCAGACCAGCACACGGGTCGGCGCATCGAAATCGGCGCGGTCGAGCGACTGGCGATCAACCTCGACATCCTCGTCATCGGGGCCAACAAAATGCACGGGCTGGATCGTCAACTCATGCCTCCCGCCGCGCCGATGACAGCCGGATGCGCGGATCCAGCAGCGTCAGCAGAATGTCCGAGATCAGCATGCCCACCAGGGTCAGGATCGACACGAACAGCAGGATGAACCCGGCCATGAAGATATCCTGGCTTTTCAGCGCCTGCAGCAGGATCGGGCCAATCGTCGGCAGGCTCATCACCACCGAAATCATCACCGAGCCGGACACCAGCTGTGGCGCCAGATTGCCGATATCGGCGACGAAGGGGTTCAGCGCCATGCGCAGTGGATAGCGGATGATCCTGGTCACCGGCGGCACGCCCTTGGCCCGCGCGGTCTCGACATAGGGCTTGTTCAACTCATCCATCAAATTGGCCCGCAACCGGCGCATCACCGCCGCCGCCGCCGAGGTGCCGATGACGATCGTCGGCACGATCAGATGGATCAGAATCGACTGCATCTTGCCCCAACTCATCTCCGCGCCTTCATACTCGTGCCCCATCAGCCCGCCGATCGGGATGCCAAAATAGCGCGCGCCGTAGAACAGCATGATCAGCGCCAGCAGAAAATTCGGCGTCGCCAGACCAATATAGCCGATCAGCGAGGCGGCGTAGTCGATCCAGGTATTGGCGCGAACCGCCGCGATGGTGCCCAACGGCAAGGCCACCACATAAACGAACAACAACGATGACAGATTGACCAACACGGTCAGCCAGGCGGTCTCGCCAACCACCTCGGCGACCGGCCGCCCAAGCTCGAACGACCAACCAAAATCGCCTTGCAACAGCCCGGTGAAACCGTCAGGTCCGGGCATCACTCCGAGCCAGATGAAGTATTGCTGCCAGATCGGCTTATCCAGCGAGTATTGCTTCACCATCTCCTCGGCTTTGGCGATCCCGGAGGCCTCGCCGGAATAGCGCATCTCGGCGATCTGGTTCGACAGATAGTTTCCCGGCGGCAGGTTGATGATGATGAACACCAGCGCCGAGATCACCGCCAGCGTCAGCAGCATCGTAGCGAAGCGGCGGATCAGATAGACTGTCACGAGCCTTCTCCATCAACGAAGAAAAACTCATCCATCCGGTGGACTCCCAAATGGGCGCCTGGATCCCAGGCATAAAGGCCCTCGGTCGGCACGTTTCGCAGTTTCGCCACCGACGCCACCGGAATCGGCGCCCGGCTGACGGTGCCGATGATGAAGACCTGATCGGCATGGATATCCAGCATCTCGCGCCAGATTGCGGCCTTGCGCTCAGCGCTACTGGTCAGCGCCCACTGCTCATACAGCCTCAGCAGCCGCTCGGCCTCGGGCATATCGACCACCTCGCCAGCCGACCCCTTGGTCTGGTGGTACTGCCCCCAGCGCGGCCACGAATAGTTGGCCTGATCGACCGGCGCCAGCTCGAACGGCGGCGCGTCCGCCGTCGGAATGCCGTTGTTCCAACCATACCAGGCGACCATCATAGACTGGCCGGAATAAGCCCGGTTGCGCAGGATGTCGCGATCGAGGGTGCGAACCAGCAGCCGGATGCCCGCCTGCGCCCAGGTCGCAGCAACCAGCTCCAGCGTATCGGCCTCCTCGCGCCGCTCGCCCGCGCTCTCGATGATGATCTCCATCGGCCGACCGTCAGGCAGCAGTCGAACGCCGGCACTATTGCGCTTCTCGAGCCCCAGTCCATCAAGCAGCCGGTTGGCTTCGTCGAGATCGAAACGTGCCCAGGCAACCGCATTCTCGACGTCGTAGAACGGGCTCTCCTCCAGCGCCGCGACAGCGCGTTCCTTGGCCAGACCAAAATACAGCACCTTGTTGATCGCCTTGCGACTGACTGCGAGGCTCAACGCGCGGCGGAAATCGACTTCGCGAAACAGGTTCCGCCAAACCGGATCGCCGTAGGTCAGGTTTGGATAAAGCGCCACCTCGGAGGCCGTCCCCGAGCGCCACAAGTTGACGACATAGCCACCCTCCGCCTCGCCCTTCTTCAGCACCGGAGCGTCGGAGAACCCGAGCGAGCGTACCTGCAGAGTCGCCTCACCCAGCGCAACTTTCGCCGGGATCAGCCCGGAGGCCGCAATTTCCAGGTCGACCTGGTCGATATAGGGAAGCTGTCGGCCATTGGCGTCGATCCGATGATAGTAGGGATTACGCTGCAGAACAAAGCGCTGACCGTTTTTCTTCGAGGTATTGAACCAGGGTTGCAAGACCGGCAATTCCGGATTGTCGAAATTGTAAAGGTTGTCACGGCGATTATGCAGCTGCGCCCAATTACGGGTTTTGTTTTCCTCAACCGCCGCCGCCAGTTTTTCAGAATCGGTATAACGCGCGTGGAACTGCTTCATGTAGTGAGCCGGCGAGTAGATATAGACCGGCCGCGCCATCGCCAGCGCTGGCAGGAACAACGGGTTTGGCATGATCCACGAGTATTTGATCGTCACCGCATCGATCACCTCGACCGTGGGCATGAGCCCGCCCGCCATCATCTCGACCGGCGGCCCACCCGGGCTCACATCCGGGTTCTGTGCCACATCCTCCCACCAATAGCGGAAATCCTCGGTGGTGAAGGGCTGCCCATCGGACCATTTGTGGCCGCGCCGCAGATGCAGGGTGATTGATTTTCCGTCCTCGCTGACGGTGATGTCACGCAGAAGATCGGGCGCCAGCCGATACGCCGAGTCATAACCAATCAGCCGGGCATACCCATAGGCCGCCATGTAGCGGATATCCTTGGCCCGGGTGACGAACATCCGCAGGGTTCCGCCAGATCGGCCAAGCTCGCGTTTTGAGGCGGCAAGATCGGCAACCAACGGCTCCTGCGGCACCCGCTCGGCAATCGGCGGCAACTCGCCGGAGGCCACGCGTTCGACCAGCGAAGGGGTCTCGATCAAATCGGTCGCGGCGGCGGGAATGGCAAACGCGATTACCGATGCAAGGACGAGGACGAAGGCTCTCATGCGGCACTCCTCACCAGATGGCCGGGCGAAACCTCGACGAAACCCGGTGCTGCGTCGCCCTCATAGCGATACGGGTCGGGCCAGCTTTCGGGACCACCGGCGCCGCGGGCAACCACAGCCAGGTCAAGGCGTCGGTCAATCTCCGGCTCCGGATGGGCGGCGATCAGGGCGTGGGTATAGGGGTGGCGCGGGTCGCCGAAAATGCAGTCGGCCGAACCCTCCTCGATCACCCGGCCGCCGCGCATCACCATCACCCGGTCGGCCAGTTGCGCCACCACCGCCAGGTCATGGCTGATGAACAGATATGAAAGCCCCAACTCGGCGCTCAGTTCCGCCAGAAGCTCCAGCACCTCAGCCTGAACCGAGACATCCAGCGCCGAGGTCGGCTCGTCGCAGATCAGCAACTCGGGCTCCAGCGCCAGTGCCCGGGCAATGGCGATGCGCTGGCGCTGGCCGCCGGAAAAGGCATAGGGAAACCGCGCCAGATGATCCGGCGACAGCCCGACCCTCCCCATTAGATAGGCGGCCCGCTCGCGCTGTTCGACCGAGGTGCCGATACGGTGGATGCGCAGCGGCTCGGTCAGAATATCCTGCACCGACATGCGCGGGCTCAGCGCCGCATACGGGTCCTGAAACACAATCTGCGCCCGGCGGCGGTAGGCCTTCAGCGCCGGGCCGTCCATCGCGGTGACATCTTCTTTGATTCCGTCTTCGCCGCAGAACTCAATCGTCGCACCGGGATCAGGCCGCTCCGCCCGCAGGATCAGCCGGGCGACGGTGGACTTTCCCGACCCCGACTCGCCGACCAACGCCAGCGTTTTGCCGCGCTCCATCGCCATGCTGAACTCGGCGAGGGCTACGGTCGGTTTATCCGGCGGGCCAAAGGACCGGGCTCGACCCGGATAGATTTTCGACAGGTTCTCAACCCGCATGATCAGGTCGTTACCCGGCGGCTCGTAGCAGGCGATGTTAAGCGGCACATGCGGCGCCGCCGCGACCAGCTTGCGGGTGTAGGAATGCCCCGGGGTATCCAGCACCGTGCGCACGGCACCGGACTCGACCAGCCGCCCACGTTTCAGCACGACCACGCGGTCGGCCATATTGGCAACCACCCCCAGATCATGAGTGATCATGATGACCGACATTTTGTGATCGCCCTGTAACCGGCGCAGCAGGTCCAGCACCATCGCCTGGGTGGTGACATCCAGTGCGGTGGTCGGCTCGTCGGCGATCACCAGCGTCGGGTTGGCGATCATCGCCATGGCGATCACCGCGCGCTGGCGCAACCCGCCCGATAATTCGAAGGGATAGGAGCGATAGATCCGCTCGGGGTCGGGGAAACCAACCTCGCCGAAAATCTCCAACACCCGGCTGCGCAGATCGGTTTTCAGACCCCGGACCAGATGATGGGTCCGCAACACCTCGCCGACCTGCTCGCCAACCCGGTGCAGCGGCGACAATGCGCTCATCGGCTCCTGGAAAATCATCGACAGGGTATGGCCGCGCAGGTCACGGTAATTCTCGCGGCTCTGGTCCAGCAGGTCGATCTCGCGGCCGCCCTGACGGAACATCGCCCGGCCCTGAAAGCAATGCGCCGCCTTCGGCAACAGACCCATCAGCGCCTTGCCGATGAGCGTTTTGCCGGACCCGGATTCACCCACAATGGCCAGGGTCTCACCCTCGGTCAGGTCAAAGGATACGCCATCGACCACCGGCCGCACCGTTCCCGGCAATCCGAAGCAGACTGACAGATCCTCGACCGAAAGAAGATATTCCCGCGCCATTCCACGTCCTTGTTGTTTTCACTGAAGCTTGATCGAGCGGGCGCGCGCGCGCAAGCCCGGATTTGATTGCAATCGCCACCTTTGATCGCCGCCGGGGCCAGGTTGGGGTCAGCCCAGCAGATTCGACATCTCCGGCGCGCCGGAGGCGAACCGTTCGGTGGCGGCACTGTGGGCCACCGCGCGGACCGGTTCGTAGTCGCCGTCATCCGCCGGAGCGACGGCGCGGGGCCGTCCGGGAACCGGCGGCAATGCCGCCGCAGCACCAGCCAATGCCGACACAAGCTCGGCCCGAAGACCGGCAAAGCGGGGCGCGGCGATGAAAGGCAGCGCCGGAGCCAACGCCGTCATGTCGAGCACCGCCAGACGTTCCGCAATCTCCGGCTCCAGCCTCTGCAACAGCACCCAGGCTACTCCGTCCAGCGCCGCCACATCGGCCTCGCCGCGGACCACAATGCGGGCCGAATTGACATGCGCCCCGCTCATCACAGCCTCGCCGAAGAACGGATCGCTGGCGCCGACGCGCAACCCCGCCAGATAGGCCCGCAACGCCACATGGCCCGAGAACGAGCGCCACTCGTTGACCGCAACCCGCCGCCCCCGCTGGGCCAGCACAGCCTCGGGTCCAGTACCAGCCGCATCCTCGGCCCGCACCAGAATCACCGAGCGATAAAACCCGCCACTCGCCCCCGGCAGTCCGTAGTCCGGTCGCGCAATAATCCGCGCATCGCCACAAAGGCCACAGACAAACGGCATCCCGCAGGTCTGGCCCAACAACAGATCGGGGTCGCGCCAAAAAACGCCCGCATCCGGCCCCCGCGTCAACCCCGCCGGCGCCTCGATCCCTGCCTCCCCCAGCCGCCGGGCAACCTCGCCCCAAAAGACGTCGGTCTCCGCCCGAACCCCGGGCCAGTCATACATCGAAAGATCAGCGATCATTTCGTCAACCTGCCCTCCACCCTGAAAATACGATACCCTCCGTCAGACTAGCCAATTGACCAACCCGCGCAAGCGCCCTGTCCTGGCGATCAAATGCTGAAGTTCCCCCGGAACATTGACCGCATGGCGTTCAAGATCGCTGTTTAATCCCGCCGGCCCACCGACTATGATCGACGCCTAACCTGGCCGGAAAGACGCTCATGCCATTCCAGAAGATCGTAGCCGAGAAGATATCCACCACGGTCACCCAGCAGATCGAGGAGCTGATCCTCCAGGGCGTGCTCCGCCCCGGCGACCGCCTGCCGGCCGAGCGCGAGCTTTCCGAGACCATGGATGTCTCGCGCCCGACGCTGCGCGAGGCCCTGGCGGATCTGGAGCAGCGCGGCCTGATCGCCACCCGCCCCGGCGGCGGCACCTTTGTCGCCGAAGTCCTTGGCTCGGCCTTTGCCGCACCGCTGATCGAGCTGTTCGCCACCCACGACACTGCCTTGTTCGACTACATCGCCTTTCGCCGCGACATGGAGGGGCTGGCCGCCGAGCGCGCCGCGATCAATGCCACCGACGCCGACCTCGCGGTGATCGACAGCGTCTTCCGGCGCATGGAGGACGCCACGCAAAAGCGTAACCCCGCCGAGGAAGCGGCCATCGACGCCGAGTTCCACATGACCATCGTCGAGGCGGCGCACAATGTGGTGATGCTGCACATGATGCGCTCGCTGTATGACCTGCTGGTTCGCGGCGTTTTCTACAACCGCAGTGCCGTCTATTCCCTGCGTGAAAGCCGTATCAGGCTGTTTGATCAGCACCGGGCAATCCGCGACGCGGTCATTGGGCGCAACCCGCAGGCGGCGCGGGCGGCGATCGAAGCGCATATGGACTTCATTGCCGAGGCGCTACGCGACGCCAACCGGCTCCGCTCACGCGAACAGGTAGCAGCGCTACGCCAACGCCACGAGGAACAGCGCGCACAAAAGCCAAGGCCCCGCAAGGGTGTGTGAGGCACCGCTGAACGCCGTAGAACACCCCCTCCCACTACGCTCAACCCTTGGCATGCTTCTGATACGACGCCTCCAGTTCCGCCCGCAAAAACTCCCCAAACACCTGCGGCGCGAACCGTGGCGGGTTCCCCGGCCCGCTGCAACTCGGCAACGGGGCAATCTCGGCGCTAACGTTGGGGTCGTAGAAGAACGGGCAGGAATAGCGCTCGCGGCCGGATCGGTTGATCACCCGGTGCGGTGTCGACAGCAAGCGCCCGTTGCTCCAGCGGTGCAGCATATCGCCGACATTCATCACAAAACTGCCCGCCAGCGGCGGCGCATCGACCCAAACCCCCGCCGGCGTCATCACCTTCAACCCACCCACCCCATCCTGGGCCAATAACGTGATGCAGCCGAAATCCGTATGCGGGGCCGAGCCAAATAGGTCATCCGGGCTGGCCGGTGGCTGCGGCGGATAGTGCAGCAAACGCAACCAGGTTGTTGGTGGGTCGAAGGCGGCGGCAAAATCCGCCACATCGGCACCCAGTGCGCGCGCGATCACCCGCACCAGCTTGCCCGCCAACCCCGACAGCGTATCATCATAGGCCGTCACCGCCGCGCGAAATCCCGGCAACTCCTCCGGCCACTGGTTCGGCCCGGCCAGATAGGCCCCGGCCCGCACCTCCGCCTTATCCGGCCCGGCCTCGCGCATCACCATGAAGGATTCGCTCTGGTTCGGCTTGGTCACCTTGGCCAGCTTCGAATTGCGGTCGGTCGAGGTGTTTATCGGAATGAACCCACGATGGATCGCATTCAGCTCGACCTTCATCTTCTCGGCCCGAGGCAGGGCGTGGAACCTGGCGGATGCATCAAAAACACCGTCGATCAAGGCAGGCTCAATACCGTGGTTGACCAGGTATCCGAACCCAACCGTGCCATAGGCTGCCAGAATATCGGCGCAAAGCCGGTCAATCCCAGCGCCTGCCGGGTCGCTCAGCGGCGCCAGATCGATCACCGGGATCCGGTCGAACTCTCCCATGGCCGCTGTCACTTCCGCCCGTAATACAGTGCCTGCACATGCTCGGCCTCGGCGAAGAACAGCCAGCGCAGCGCCAGCATCCCTACCACATGGGCGACCAGCGCCAGCGCCATCAACCAGCCGCCAACGAGCAATGCCGCCACGCTAAACACCAGCGGCGTCAGGAACCCGAGCGCCGCGCCGATGCGGCGCAACTCGAAAGCTCGATTGCGGCCAACTTCATAGGCCATTTCCTTCAACAGATAGTTCGAGCCGGTATGCGGCGCCTCGAACAACCGCACCCGGCCCATGAAGCCTAGGCCCGTCGCCGTTTCCATGGTCGAACCATCGGCCGAACGCACCGCCCCCGCCGCAGCGGTCTGCCACCAGATCACCACCCCGATGGTTATCACCAATGCCAAGGCGGTCCACCACCCGTGCACGGCCCCCCCTATCAACCCGGCAACAGCCCCGCTCGCCAGCAGCCCGCCGGTCAACCCGACCGCCAGGAACAACCACGCCGTCGGCGTCATGCTCCAGCGCGGCACCGTCTTCAGCTGAGCATAGATCATCGCCGTCGAATAGATCGTCGCCACCGCCAACACCGACGCCACGATACCAAGGCCCCACAGCCGCACCCCACCCAGGCACCAGATCGCCGCGTACAACCCGAACGCCGCCATCGCCGCGACCATCAGGCAGGCCTCGCGCGACAGCCACGACGAGCGCCATTGGCTGAACGCCCGCCAGGCCCGGTCGCGGCGCCCGAGATGCCCGGTCGAGCACAACCCGCCACTCCCCGCCACCGCCAGCGCCAAGGCGCAGGCAATCCAGCGAAACAGCCCCTCATCGGGGCCGAGCCCCAGACTCAGCCAAGCCATCTGCCCCAGCCCGAGGCCGGACAGCACGGTGAACAATACGATCGAGGGTGCCGGATGCATCAGCCGATCCTCTCGAGCGCCTTGTCGAGCCAGCCGAGGAACCCCTTAACCTCCGGCTCGGCTAACTCCGCCAAATTGACTGCCCCGCCGCCGCAGCCACCAAGCTGTGCATCACGCGGACGCGGCGGCAGGTATTTATTGGTCGGCTTGGTGCCCTGCTCGGGCATCAGATCAAACCCGCCGCGCTCGGTGACCAGCTGGCTGACATCGCTATCCGGGTCGCCGAGGTCGCCAAAATGCCGGGCTCCGGCTGGGCAGGATCGCACGCAGGCCGGGATCCGGTCCTCCTCCGGCAGGTTCTCGTTGTAGATGCGGTCGACGCACAGGGTGCATTTCTTCATCACCCCGGCCAGCGGATCCATCTCGCGCGCGCCATAAGGGCAGGCCCAGGCGCACAACCCGCAGCCCATGCAATGGTCCTCGTTCACCAGCACAATGCCGTCCTCAACCCGCTTGTAGCTGGCCCCGGTCGGGCAAACCGTCACGCAAGGCGCGTCATCGCAATGCAGGCAGGACTTCGGGAAATGCACGATCTGCGCCGGTGCGGGCCCGGTTGGGCTAGGTGGCGGCTGGACCTCAAACGTATGGACCCGGTTCAGCCAAGCACCCACCGGATCGGCGCCGTAGGCGTCCGTATCGGCCAGCGGCGCGCCATAGCCGCCGGTGTTCCACTCCTTGCAGCTGACAGCACAAGCATGACACCCGACACAGATGTCGAGATCGATCACCAGCCCCAGTTTGCGCTGGGTGGATTCAGGCAGCGTTGTCATTTCCACCCTTCCCCATGCGCCACGTTTCCCGACCCCTGCCCGACCGGCGACTTCTGCCGCCCGATCCGTGGCTCGGAGACCTCCGCGCCAGCCTCGGCCTTCTCGATCTTGACCCGCAGGTCATACCAGGCCGCCTGGCCGGTTACCGGGTCCGAGTTCGACCAGCGCAGCCCGTCGCCCTTCGGCGGCAACAATTCATGGATCAGGTGGTTCAGCAAGAACCCCTTCTGCGCCTCCGGCGCCTTCGGGTCCAACGCCCACGCCCCCTCGCGCTTGCCGATGGCGTTCCAGGTCCAGACCGTGTGCGGGTTCAGCGCGTCCATCCGCGCCACCGGCACCTTGATCCGTCCGTGATGCGAGATGAGATAGGCCCAATCGCCGTCCTTCAACCCATGCGCCTCAAGCACCGAGCCATGCACATAGAGCGGGTTCTGCCCGTGGATCTGGCGCAGCCAGGCGTTCTGGGTGCCCCAGGAATGGTACATCGCGGCAGGGCGCTGGGTGATCGCGTGCAGCGGAAATTCCTCGCCACTTACCGCCGCCTGCTCGAACGGCTGCCACCACACCGGCAGCGGATCGAACGCCGCCTTGACCTGGGCCCGCAGATGCTCCGGCGGCTGGCGCTCACCGTGGCCTTCGGCGGCCAACTGGAACTTGCGGACCGGCTCGACATAGATCTGGAAGATGTAGGGCTGCGGTTTGTCGAAGAACCCCATCTTCACCGCCCAATCCTGATAGGCAGCGTTGAACGGCTTGAAGAACCGCGCCTCCTCGGGGATATGGGTCTGGAAGAAGCTGCCGTTCTCGATGTAGCGCTCCAATTGGCGCGGGTTCACCGCACCACGCCCGGTCGCCTCGCCGTCCTCGCCGCGCCAACCGGCCAGCGGGCCAACGCCTGGGCGGCGCTCGTGGTTGACGATATAGTCAGCGTAGTCGCGGTACTTCGGATTGCCCGCCTCGTCGACAAAGCTCGGCAGCTGCAGCCGCGCGCCCAGATCGATCAGCACCGACTGGAACCCGCGCACGTCGCGCCCTTCAGCTTGTGTGGCCGGCTCGACCACCGGCCAACGGATCGCATCCGCCGCCGCGTCCGCCTCGCAGATCGGCCGGTCCAGCATGCTGATGCAGTCGTGGCGCTCCAGATAGGTGGTGTCCGGCAACACCAGGTCGGCATAGGCGACCATCTCGGATGAATAGGCATCGGAGTAGATGATCTTGGGGATTTTATATGCGCCGCTATCATCCTTGTCGGTCAGCATGTCGATGACACCGGCGGTATTCATCGAGGAATTCCAGGCCATGTTGGCCATGTAAATGAACAACACATCGATCTTGTAGGGATCGCCGGCATGGGCGTTGGCGATCACCATATGCATCATGCCGTGGATCGACATCGGCGCGTCCCAGGTGAACGCCTTGTCGATGCGCACCGGCGAGCCGTCCTCGCGCAGCGCCAGATCGTCAGGCGAGCGGGGAAAGCCCAGATGCGGGCCGTTCAACGGCGAATCCGGCCGCGACTTGCTGTGCGGGGCGGGGTGCGCCTCGACCGGCTTCGGGTAGGGCGGCTTGAAGCGGAACCCGCCCGGCGCCTCGACCGTGCCCAACAGCAACTGCAACACGTGCAGCGCCCGGCAGGTCTGGAACCCGTTCGAATGGGCCGAGATCCCGCGCATAGCATGGAAGCTGACCGGGCGGCCAATGAAGCTCTCATGTTTTTCGCCGCGAAAATCGGTCCAGGGCAGCTCGATCTCGAACGCCTGATTGAACGCCACATCGGCCAACTCCGCCGCCAGCCGCTTGATCGTCGCGGCGGTGACGCCACACCGCTCGGCCACCGCATCGGGGGTGTATTCCGGCGCCAGGTATTTCTCGGCCATCAGCTCGAACACCGGCACCGCGCGTCCACCGTCGGGGCTCGGGAAATCACCCTTCAACGCCGGCTTCAGCCCCGGTTTGTCAAACGGTTGCACCTGACCGCTGGCGCGATCCCAGACCAGCGGCTTGCCGTCGCCGTCACGTACGAACAGCCCGAAGCTCGCGCCCGGATTGCGGTCCACCAGATACGGCGCATTGGTCCAGCGGCACAGATAGTCGAGATCGACATGGCCGGTGCGCAGCAACTCATGCACCATCGCCAGGATGAACAACCCATCTGTGCCGGGCGTGATCCCGACCCACTCGTCGGCAACCGCATTATAGCCGGTGCGCACCGGGTTGACCCCGATCACCTTGCCGCCATTGGTCTTCAACTGGCCGATACCGATCTTGATCGGGTTGCTATCATGGTCCTCGGCCACGCCAAAAATCATGAACAACCGGGTGCGCTCCCAGTCGGGCGTGCCGAATTCCCAGAACGCCCCGCCCAACGTATAGATTCCCGCCGCCGCCATGTTGACCGAGCAGAACCCGCCATGGGCGGCATAATTCGGCGTGCCGTATTGCTGCGCCCACCATGATGTCAGCGACTGCGACTGGTCGCGCCCGGTAAAGAACGCCAGCTTGCTCGGATCACTGCGCCGGATCGGGTCAAGCCAGCCGGTTGCAATCTCCAGCGCCTCGTCCCACTCGATCTCCTGAAACTGACCCGAACCGCGCGGACCAGTGCGCTTCAGCGGCTTTTTCAGCCGGGCCGGCGAATAATGCTGCATGATCCCGGCCGAGCCCTTGGCGCACAGCACACCCCGGTTCACCGGGTGATCGCGGTTGCCCTCGATATAGCTGACAACCCGCTTTCCATCGGCCCCGTCGCGCAGATGCACGTCGATGCCACACCGGCAGGCGCACATGTAGCAGGTAGTCTTGCGTATCTCGTCCGAGACATGCGGGCTGGTATCCAGTTTCGGCTGCGATCCGTCTGCCATAATACCCCACATTCACGCGGACTCTCTGGTCGCGCTCGCCGCACAGAATCATCACTCCCCCGTAGAACACAGGCACTAGATCGGCGGAAGTGACCTGGCCAGAAACGTCTACACCCGGCGCCAAAATTTTGCCAAACCGAACGGCTATAATAAAATCTTCACACTCCGTTCATCTTTGTGACTTTCGTCACAGCCTACAAATCCAGATCCGAAGAAGCTGGATGCGAGAACTGAACGGGAAGGGAGAGAACCATGTCAGACGATTTTGAGAAGTACGCGGTCTATTGGGTACCCAAGCGCACCGATGCGCTCGCCCGGTTCGGCGCCTCCTGGACCGGCTGGTGCGCGGAACAGGGCGAACGCCGCGTCCGTGGTGCGTTTAGCGGCCTCGCCTTTGACACCACGGCAATCACCCAGCACGCCCGGAGCCACGGGTTCCATGCCGTGGTCAAGGCGCCTTTCCACCTCGGTGCCGATCTCAGCTTCTTCGCACTCGAGCACGTCCTTGGACTGCTGGTCGAGGAAAGTGTCGCGTTTCAGATGCCGCGCCTTCGTCTGGCGGTGGTGGACAGATGCGTCGCACTGGTTCCGAGCCAAGTCAGCCCGGAGCTTAACGAACTGGTCGCTCGGATCGGCAACGCATTAGGGCAGCTCAGCGAGCCCGCCAATGGCTTTACCGCGGCCCAGGCAGTGGCGCCGGCGCCGTATGGCAATGACGTCGGAAGCGTCGACTCGGTGGTTAAGTTTCCAACCGCGGCTACCCATCGCTTCCACATGCCCCTGACCGATCCAATTGGCCCGGAGCGCGCCCTTGAGGTGATGGACAAGCTCCAGCCTGTGCTCGAGCCGATATTGCAAGAGCCACGCCAGGTGCAAAATCTCGCGCTGATGGGCGATCCGGGCGAAGGCCGGCCCCTGCGGATATTGCAGCGCTACGATCTGCGCGACTGGCCGCAGCGCAACACATCCGGCGCCATGCCGTGCCAGGGGCGCACCGTCCTGGTGGCGAATCTCAACGATCCAATGGTGAATGCTGAAATCGCCATCTGATCGAAGCGACAATTCGGCGCCGGGGCAGCAACCCCCGGCGTCCGCCAATCACAATGCGATTATTGCGATAAATTTCTGAACAATCATGGTTCGCTATCCAGATATGCCGCGCACCTCGCCAGCTTCCATATCCCCGACATAGACGCCAAATCGCCCGGTCGCATGCTCAGCCGCATAGCGCCGCAGCATGCTTTGATTGGCGGGGTCATGGATCCGCTCCCATGGCAACGCGCCGAGGCTGTGAAAGGCGCCGCGCCGGGGCACCTCGCCGGTGCCGATGCCACGGTAATAGACGGTCTGTACCCGCCCACCCTCATCCTCGCACAGGGCGTAGAGAAAGTTGATTTCGCCACCACGCCCAGATCGCCAAGCATCGCCGACAGACCCTTCATCGAGCCGTTGCCAGCCTCGCCTCCACTGATCGGCAATCGCAGCCCGCTGGTCGCCGGACCAGGTATCAGCAGCACGGTGCCCTCGGCCTCGATCACCGCGCCGACCCGGAACACCGCAGCCCCGGCGGCGGCATCTGCCGCCTGCCGCTCGAGCGCATGATTGACATAGGCGCCACGCAGAAAGCCCAGCGGGTCGCCATCGCCAGCAGCAAAATCAACCACACGGCCAATTAGGATAACGTGATCGAGGCCAAGAGCAGGGGCGGATCGAGCGAGAGTGAGGTGAAGGAAATCGCAGTAAATCCACGCGGGGTGCCATCGGCCTCGCGGGTGGTGATGATCGTCACGCCGGTCGGAAAGCAACCAAAGGCATTGCGCAGGGCGCGCGAGTCGATTTCAGTCACTTCGTTGCCTGTGCCGCGTTGATAAAGGCGGCGATGGTGTTCGTCGTCTCAGCCGGGTGGGTCAGGTGCATCATGTGCCGCGCGCCGGGCAGCGCGACGGTACGCCCATAGGGCGCCTCGCGGGCCATCCGCGCCGACATCACCGGGGTCGAATTCGGGTCGGACACCCCGGTCATGAACAGCGCCGGGCATTTGAGCTCGCCAAGCCGCCCCTCATAAGCGTGGTCCGCGGTCGCGAATACCCGATAGGCGGCGGCATACCCATTTGGATCGACGGTGCGGAGCCAGTCCACAGTGCGCCGCGCCAACAGGCCGTTGGGATCGTCCGGATACCAGCGGGCGACGGCACCTAGGGCGTCGACAGTGCGCCCGGTCAGTTGCTTCGCCCGCGCCTCCACCGCCGAACGGGCTACCGGATCGCGGCAGTATACCGCGTTGAGCGCCACCAGAGCCGCAACTTTCTCCTGATGGTCGAGCGCCAGACCCAGCGCGATCAGCGCGCCCATCGAATGTCCGATAACCGGCAGCGGAGAGATCCCCAAACCGGCGATCAGCACCGCCACCGTGGCCACGAAGTCGCTCAGGTCCGCACCGTCAGGCAACATATCGCTCTGCCCGTGGCCCGGCATATCGATGGCGATGACCCGGCGCCGTAGCGACAGGGTGGCGATCTGTGGCTCCCACGCGTCGGCGTTCAGCCCGACGCCGTGGATCAGCATCACTGGCGGGCCACTCCCGGCCTCGCGCCAGGCAATACCGCCAAATTTTTGCCGCGGCGGGGGATCACCCCGCAGGTTGGTCCAGCTCATGTCCGAGGTCCTTCAGGTCCTGGTACCGGTCGCCGATCCGGTGATGCGGACGCCCGCCGATCAAGGCACCGAGCGCGATGACAATCTCGTCCGGTCCCGGCGCGTCGGCGATGGCGAACTGCACGGTCAGGTAATGCGAGCGCCGCCCGGCGTCGTGCTTGTCCATCAGCGGCATCTGGATTTCCGCCCCCGGTCCAGCCCGGGTATTGGTGAAGCTGAGATAGCTTTGGGCACCGACAGCCTGGCGGTAGTGGTTGCCAAAACTCAGCGTGTGGATCAGCGCTGAGCCATGCTCGATCTCGCCATTGCAGCCGACCATCGCCGCCTTGCCATAGCCCTCGACGACGTCGCCGCCTCCAGCCATGGTTAGGATCTCGGCGGTCAGCAGCGCGCCCAGCCCCGGCGCGCAATCCATGATCTCGGGTTTCAGATCCTCGACAAACCCGCGCCCAGCCCAGGGGTTCCGGATCACCACCGCAGCCGCCATCAGTCGTAGCGGCGTCGCTGCCGGCTTGCCACCCTCGACAAACTGGGTCTCGTCGAAACGCACGAGTTTGCGAATCAAAGCCGGCATTCATCTCTCCTGTCGTTCTTCGCATTATACTTTAATTTTGGTACTTCAATAGATTGTAATCTCTAGCTGATGTTCTCCCGCTGGTTGTGCCATTATCTTACTCTATTTACCTGCATTTATCCAACACTGCTTAACCTACTGACAAAACCATCGTGTTCACGCAATGATTGGCCTACGCTTCCTTGCAGCGCCGCGCGCTCCGTGGCACCAACAGCGGACAAAAACAGGAGGGTGCAATGCATTGGGAGATTTACCTCAGCGGTGAGATCCACACCGGTTGGCGCGAAGTGATCCAGACCGGCGCGCAAGCGAGGGACCTGCCGGTGAATTTCACTGGCCCGGTCACCGATCACGCCGCCTCGGACGATTGCGGGGCGGAGATCCTCGGCGCCGAGCCGCAAAAGTTCTGGCACGACCGCAAGGGCGCCGGGATCAACGCCATCCGCACCCGCACCCTGATCGAGCAGGCCGACATCGTGGTCGTCCGCTTCGGTACCCAGTACAAACAGTGGAACGCCGCCTTCGATGCCGGCTACGCGGCGGCCCTCGGCAAGTCCCTAATCATCCTCCACCCGCCCGAGCACCAGCACGCCCTGAAGGAGGTCGACGAGGCCGCCCGGGCCGTTGCCGAAACCCCGGAGCAGGTGGTCGAGATTTTGGACTACGTGATCAACGGGGTGCTGCCGGGGTAGGGTGCGCATTTTGCACACCACTCAACGGCGAAACGGTGCGCAGAATGCGCATCCTACGACCGCGCACCAATCCCCTACCCCAACACCCCCGCATCAACCCCCAGCTCCCCCGCCGCCCGCCGCATCGTCTCCAGTGTCGCTGCCGCCAGTGGCACGCCCAGCGCCCGCCGTTCCGCCTCCATCCGCCGTTCCCGCTCGCCGGGGATATCGACGCGGTCAAACCCCGGCGCGGGCGGGCAGGCGCGCAGCTCGGCCAGGCATTCCTCGGCCGCCATGCGGTAAGCTCCCGGCGCCCGGTAGCTTGCGAGGTCGATGAACACCCCAATCCAGTTCAACCCATGCATCGCCGGCCCCAGCATCGCCTCGCCGACCAGTTCGGCAATCAGCGCCATGCCGTAACCCTTCGGCCCGGCCATCGGCAGCAGGGCGCCACCGTTGAAATAGTCCTCCGGGTCAGTGGTCGGGTTGCCCTTCGCGTCGATGCACATCCCCTCGGGCAGCGGACGCCCGGCATACCGCGCCGCGTAGATCTTGCCGCCCGCCCCGGCACCCGTGGCAAAATCCAGCACCACCGGCCCATGCTCGCCGCCGGGAATGCCAAAGGCGTATGGGTTGGTCGGCAGCATCCCCATGGCGCCGCCATAGGGCGCAACCTGGCGCCAATCCTGCCGCCTTCCACCGCCGAACAGGATCGCCAGACACCCGGCCTCCGCCGCCTGCTCGGCAAACGCCCCGACCCGCCCGGTATGGCCAACATTGACCACCCCCATCGCGGCCACCCCGTTCAACCGGGCCAGCCTGACCCCCTCGTCTACCGCCAACCGCATTGCCGGGATGCCAAAGCCATTGGCGCCATCAACCACCGGTGCCCGCCCCGTCCCATCGGTCAGCGCGGCGGTCAGCTTGGCTTCACCGGCCGGGTCGAACATCCCCGCCCGCACCCAGTCGAGGTATTGCGGCAACCGCATGGTGCCGTGCGAATAGACACCCCTAAGGTCGGCCTCGACCAGATGCGCCGCCACCTCGGCGGAAACCGGCCCACTGCACCCCAGCGCTTTCAGAAACCCCTCGGCGAACCGCGTCAGCCGATCAACCGGCAAACGCGGATCATCCTCCATCACCGCCCGATACCAACGGCTTCAGGGGGCAAATGAATGTTGAACTTCGCCCGCACTGCCTTGTCGATCTCGTAGGGTACGTGCTGCGGATAGAACCCATCCAGGATCTCGCGCTTGCGGGCAATCGCCTTCTGGATCAGGTCAGGCCGCCCAATCTCGAGCCATTCCTTGGGCGAGGTCCTGTCGCCCAGCGCCGGGTAGACGTACTCGGTCTGCATCAGGCTCAGGGTCTGGGCCGAGCCCAGGTAATGCCCCGGCCCCTCCAGACAAACCGAGCGGATCACCTCCAGCGAGACGCTGTCCTCAGTGACCTCGATGCCGCGCACGCAGCGCTGGCACTGGCCCAGCATATCGTCGCCCAGGATCAGCGTCTCTAGGCAGAACCCCAGCAGAGACGCATGCATGCCAACCGACTCGTAGATCATGTTGGCGCCGGACAGCCCGACCATCACGTTGGAAATCCCCTGCTCCCATCCGGCCTGCATATCCGGCAGCTTGGCATCGGCGATCCCGGCGGCGGTGCCGCCCGGCAAGCGGTAGAACCGGTGCATCTGGGCACAACCCGAACTCAGCAGCGCCTGCTCGCCGGACCCGCCCGACATCGCGCCGGTCCGCAGGTCGCTGACAAACGGCCAAGTGCCGAAGATCGCCGGATGCCCCGGCGCCATTGCGTTGACATAGACGATACCCGCCAGACACTCCGCCACCGCCTGAACGATCGCACCCGCGATCGGCGCTGGCGCCGTCGCCCCGGCCTGACCGGCGCTCAAAAGCAGCACCGGCATGCCGCCGCGGATACAGGCTTCCATCACCTCGCAGGCCTCGGTGGCGAACTTCATCGGCGGCACGACGAAGCAATTGGAGTTCGAGATGAACGGCCGCTCGCGCCACTTGTCCTCGCCGCCCGCCAGCATGTGGATCAACTCGAAACAGGGCGCCATGTGACTTGGCTCGACAAAGCTGGTGCCGACATGTTTGGTGGTGCCACGCACGCAGCCATAGATGGTGTTGAGGTCCATTTCCAGATTGTCGACGATGTCACGGCAGACCATCGGGCGCTGCAGGAAATGCACGTTATCGAGGGTCTCGACGATACGCGCGGCGTCATACAGATCCTGAACCTTTGACTCGCGGTATTCGCGTTTCTCGACATCGACGATATGCACCGCCGCGCCCGCCGTGCCGTAATGCACCCTGGTGCCGCTCAACAGCAGGTCATGCTTGGGATCGCGAGCGTACAGCGTGATGTCGCGCGCCGCCACCGCCAGCATGTCCTCGACCAGCGCGCGCGGAAAGCGGATGCGCCCATCATCGCCCAGGATCGCACCAGCCCTGGTCAGGATCTCAACGCCGGACGGCGGCGCGTCGGCGAACCCTATCTGCTCCATGGCATCCAGCGCCGCCTGATGGATGCGCTGCACCCCGGCCTCGCTCAGTGGATTATAGGTGCCGCCAGACAGCCCGGCCCGCACCGGGCGCAGGTCACTGGCAAGCGGCGCTGCCCGCAACGCCTGTTTGGCCGAACGGCCACCCGAGCGGCGGGACTTCAGTTGGGTTTCGGTCGCGTCCATGCGCGTATCCTCCTAGTGTGCGGCCCCCGCCGCGAGCAGTTTCTCGATCACTGATCCGGGCAACGCACCGCCCAGCGCCGTAAAATCTCCGGACCCAAGCATCGCCACGGCCGCATCATGCACCGCCCGTTGCGCAACCCGCGCCAGGGCGCCGCCAACACTGACCCGCCGCACGCCGGCACGGGCAAATTCGGCCAGACTGACACTGGTAAATCGCCCAGCCGCCAGCGCGTTGACCGGCAGTGTCGCGCTGGCGCATATCCGGGCCTGCGCCGCCATGTCGGGCGGCAGCGGCGCGTACAGCACGTTGGCACCCACAGCCTCGAACGCCTGCAAGCGGCGGATCGCCTCGTCGGTGTCATAGGCACCGGTCAGCAGTCCATCGGCGCGGGCGGTCAGCATGAACGGCAACCCCAGCCCCCGCACCGCGTCCACCGCCGCCCGGATCCGCTCGACCGTCAGGTCAAAGGCGTAGGCCCCCGACCCCGGCAAATCGGTATCCTCGATCGAGCAACCGGCCAACCCGGCCTCAGCCGCCAACCGCACCGTCTCGGCGACAACCTCGGGTGCCTCGCCGTAGCCGTTCTCCAGATCGGCCGAAACCGGCAACGCCGTCGCCCCAACAATATCCGCCGCATGCTGCAGCATCTGGTCGCGGGTCACGACAGCGCCGTCAGGCAGACCCAGCGTAATCGCATACCCGCTCGAGGTCGTCGCCAGCGCCTTCGCCCCCAGCGCCGCCAACATCCGGGCCGACCCGATGTCCCATGGATTAGGAATCACGAAGCAACCGCTGGCATGCAGCGCCTGAAATTCCGCACATCTTTTTGCCTGGCTCATACCTTCACCCTTTCAGCTTTCGGGTCATACATTGGCTTCAAACTGGCCTCCGCCGCGACCCGAACCCCGGCGATCTCGATCTGGTAACTCGAGGCCAGCACCTCAGCCACGCTCTCGCCCTTGCAGGGCACGTAGCCCATGCCGATGGCGGCCCCCAGATGGTGGCCATAGCTGCCCGAGGACAGGTAGCCGACAATCTCGCCGTCGCGCAGGATCGGCTCGTTGTGGTACAGCAGCGGCTCCGGATCGGTCAGCTTGAACTGCACCAGTCGGTTTTCCAGCCCATTCTCGCGCTTCTCCAGCACCGCCGCCCGGCCGATGAAGTCCGGCTTGTCGACCTTCACCGCGAAGCTCAGGCCGGCCTCCAGCACGTGATCGTCAGCCGAGATGTCGTGGCCGAAATGGCGGAACGCCTTCTCGATCCGGCAGCAATCCATCACATGCATGCCGCACAGCTTGAGGTCGAAGTCCCGACCGGCTTCCTCTAGCGTCTCGAACACATGGGCCGCCTGATCGGCCGAGATATAGATCTCCCAGCCCAGCTCGCCGACATAGGTAACCCGGTGGACCCGCGCCAACCCCATGTCGATCTCGATCTCCTGCGCCGTGCCAAACGGATTGACCGCATTGGAGAAATCGTTCGGGCTGACCGCCTGCATCAGAATGCGGGCATTCGGCCCCATCACCGCCAGCACGCCCTCGCCCGCCGTCACATCGGTGATCACCACATTGGCGTCGCCGGCATGACGGCACAGCCAATTTTGGTCAGCCATGCGGGTCGCCGCCGGGGTCACCACCAGATAAGCATGCTCGGCCAACCGGGTCACCGTCACGTCGGCCTCGATCCCGCCGCGCGTGTTGAGGAACTGGGTGTAGACGATCTTGCCCACGGGCACCGACATATTGGCCCCGCAGATGCGGTTCAGCACCGCCTCCGCGTCACGACCCTCGACCCGAATCTTGCCGAACGAGGACATGTCGTACATGCCCACATTGGTCCGGATCGCAGCCTGCTCGGCGGCCGCATTGCTGAACCAGTTCTGCCGCTTCCAGCTATACGCGTATTCGGCCTTCTGCCCCTCATTGGCAAACCAGTTGGCCCGCTCCCACCCCGCCGCCTCGCCGAACACCGCCCGGCGCGCCTTCAGATGCTCGTGGAACGGGCTACGCCGGATACCGCGCGCGCTGGCCTTCTGGCGGAACGGAAAGTGGTCGGCATACAGCAGCCCCAGCGTCTCCTTCGAGCGCTCGAACAGATAGGTCTTGTTGCCCTGAAACGGCTGCATCCGGCTGATGTCGACATCGCCCAGATCGAACGGTTTCTCGCCATCCTCCATCCACTGCGCCAACGCCATCCCGGCCCCGCCCGCCGACTGGATACCGATGGAATTGAACCCGGCGGCGACAAAGAAATTGCGCAGGTTCGGGGCTTCCCCCAGATGATAACTGTCGTCGGGAGTAAAGCTCTCCGGCCCATTGAAGAAGGTATGGATGCCCGCCGTCGCCAGGATCGGCATGCGGTTGATCGCCTTCTCCAGGATCGGCTCGAAATGGTCGAAATCCTCGGGCAACTGGTCGAAGCAGAAATCCTCCGGGATGCCGTTCATGCCCCAGGGCTTCGAGACCGGCTCGAAGGCGCCGAGCAGGAACTTGCCGGCGTCTTCCTTATAATAGGCGCACTCGTCCGGCACCCGCAGCACCGGCAGCTGGCTCAGCCCCTCGATCGGCTCGGTGACGATGTAGAAATGCTCGCAGGCATGCAGCGGCACGTTCACCCCGGCCATGCGGCCAACCTCGTGGCCCCACATCCCGGCGCAATTGACCACGAAATCCGCCTCGATCCGCCCGGCCTCGATCCCCTCGGCCCAGCTAACTCCAGTGACCCGGCCATTGGCCTGATGCACGGCGGTGACCTTGACACCCTCCAGCACCTTGGCACCGCGCGCCCGCGCGCCCTTGGCCATCGCCAGCGCGATATTCGCCGGATCGCCCTGCCCGTCCTTGGCCAGAAAAATCGCCCCCGCCGCATCGTCGACGTTGACGTGCGGGTAGCGATTCTTGACCTCCGCAAGGTCGATCTCCTCGACCTCAACCCCAAAGGCCCGCGCCATCGAGGCCCCGCGATACATCTCCTCCTTGCGCTCCTCGGTCAGCGCCAGCGAGATCGAGCCGTTGCGCTTGATCCCGGTCGAGATGCCGGTCTCCGCCTCCAGCCCGAAATACAATTCCTGGGTATATTTGGCCAACCGGGTCATGTTCTGGCTGGCCCGCAACTGCCCGATCAACCCGGCCGCATGCCAAGTGGTGCCGCAGGTCAACTGCTTGCGCTCCAGCAGCACCACATCGCTCCAGCCCAGCTTGGTCAGGTGATAGGCGACCGAACACCCGACAACCCCACCGCCGATGATGACCGCGCGGGCCTTGCTCGGAATCTCAGACATTCATGCCTCCCACAATCTCATGCCCCGCCGCCCTCAACTGCCGCGCAAGCTCGGCAATATGCGCCGGGCCGACCTCGCAGCAGCCGCCGACGACGCGGGCGCCCTGCCCGACCCAGCCCATGGCGAAATCGGCATAGGCTTCCGGCCCCAGGTCCTTGCGCGCCGACAGCATATCGACCGTCTGACCGAGGGTGAACTCGCTTGGGATCGGCATGAAGCCGTTGGCATATCCTCCCGCTGGCCACCCGGACGCAACAAGCTCCGGCATCGCCGCATCGACGCTCTCCGGCGAGCAGCAGTTCGCCAGCAACACCGCCACCGGCAGCCCGTCCAGCGCCGCAATCGCCTCGGGAATGGTCTCGCCGCTGCGGAGCCGGGCCTTGCCCTGCGCGTCGAGTTTCTCGGCCAGCGTCCAGGCAACCCAGACCGGGCGGTCGGTCTCCGCCGCAGCGGTCGCCGCGGCACGCGCCTCCTCGGCTTTTGACATCGTCTCGCAGATGAAAAAGTCGACCCGGTCCGCCTGTTCGGCCGCGATCAGGCGGTATTCCGCCAGCAACACCTCATAGGACGGCAGCAGCTCCGGGTGATAGCTGCCGACCAGCGGCGGCAGGCACCCGACCAGGTCCGCCTCGATCCCAGTCTCGTCAATCGCCGCGCGGGCCAGCTCGAACGCCCGGCGTTGCATCGGCGCGAATTGGTCGAGCATGCCGAATTTGGTGAACCGTCCCGGCGTCGTCGAATAGGTGTTCAGCGTCAACACCCGCGCCCCGGCGCGCAGGTAGTCCGCATGGGTGGCCTGCACAATTTCCGGCTCGTTGATCATCACATGCGCCCCCCACATCGGGTGCGCGGGCTGCGACGAGCGATGGACCAGCTCCTGTCCCATGCCGCCATCCAGAAGCGTAATCCGCCTCATGCTTTCAGCCTTTCGTTCAATGGATCCCACAATGGCTGATCCGCCTGCACCGTCGCCTTGAAGCGCTGGCCATAGATCTCGACCTCCAGCCCGGTGCCCGGCTCGGCGCAGTCGGCCCGCACCATCCCCAGTGCTATCGAGGCGCCAATCCGGTAGCCCCAGCCGCCCGAGGTGGTCTCGCCAACAACCTCGCCATTCTTCCACAGCGTCGACATATACGGCGCGTCATGCGCCCCCGCATCGACAATCAGGGTGGCGAACCGCTTGGTCACCCCTTGCTGCTTCTCGCTCATCAGCGCCGCCTTGCCGGGGAAATCCTGCGGCTTGTCGAGCTTGACGAAGCGCTCCAGCCCGCCCTGCAACAGGGTGTAATCGGTCGAAAGGTCGCCCTTCCAGGTCCGGTAGCCCTTCTCGAGGCGCAGGCTGTCCAACGCATACATCCCGATGGGCTTCAGCCCCAGCGGCCGCCCGGCCTCGAACATCGCGTCCCAGATCGCTGGCATGTCGCCGGGGGCGGCATGGATTTCCCAGCCGAGCTCGCCGGTGAACGAGACCCGCAGCAGCACGGTCTTGCAGCCTGCCACAGTGGCGTCCTGCTTGGTGAGCCAGGGCAGCGTCAGGTCCGCCTCTGCGATCTTGGCCAGGATCTCGCGTGACTTCGGGCCGGCAAGGATGAGGCAGTCATAGGCCTCGGTCCGCTCGGTAATGGTGATGCCGGAGGCCTTGGGCAGGTGGCGCTCCAGCCACTCGCGGTCATGCTGCTCGGCGGTCGCGGCGGTAATCAGCCAAAGCTCGTCCTCGGCCTGACGGATCACCGACATCTCGGTCATGATGCGTCCGCGATGATCGGAGAAATAGACCAGCGACATGCGCCCAACTTTCGGCAGCCCACCCGCGATCAGGCCGCGCAGCCAGTCCGCTGCGCCCGGACCTTCGACCTTCAGGCGGGTGAACCCGGGCAGGCTGAGGACCCCGGCCGCGTCGCGCACCGCCTCGCATTCCTCGCGGATGCGCGCCTCCCAGGGACCAGAACGCGCCCAGGTCTGGGTCGATGCCTCACTGGTGTCGTCACCCGGCTGCGCAAACCAGTTAGCCCGCTCCCAGCCATTATAGGCGCCAAACTGGGCGCCCAGCGCGGCGATCCGGTCATGCAGGGGGCCGAGCCGCTTGTTGCGCCCGGCGGGCCAGGCGTGGCGCGGGAAATGCATGGCGTATTCGTGGCCGTAGATTTCCTTGGCCTTGGCCAGCGCATAGTCCTGATCGGCCCATTTGCCAAACCGGCGCGGATCGCAGGACCACATATCCCACTCGGTGCCGCCCTCGGTCACCCACTCCGCCAGCACCTTGCCAGCACCGCCGCCCTGGGCAATGCCGAAGGTGAAGACGCAGGCCTCGAAGGCATTCGGAACACCCGGCATCGGCCCGATCAGCGGATTGCCGTCCGGCGCATAGGGGATAGGGCCGTTGATAACCTTGTTGACGCCGACCGAACCCAGCATCGGCACCCGCGCCATGGCATCTTCGATATACCACTCCAGCCGCTCCAGATCGTCCGGGTACAGCTGGAACGAGAAATCGGCCGGCATCGGGTCATCATCGGTCACCCAATGGGCCCGGCAATTGCGCTCATAGGGCCCTAGGTTCAACCCGGCCTTCTCCTGGCGCAGGTAATACGAACTGTCGACATCGCGCAGCAGCGGCAGCTTCTTCCCGGTCTCCGCCATCCATTCCGCCAGTTCCGGGATCTCATCAGTCAGCAGATACTGGTGCGACATCGAAATCAGCGGCACTTCGCGGCCAAACATCTTGCCAACCTCGCGGGCCCGGTAGCCCGCCGCATTCACCGCATATTCGCAGCGGACCTCGCCCTGCTCGGTCTCGACCACCCACTCGCCACCCTCGCGGCGCACGCCGGTGACCGGGCAGAACCGGATGATCTTCGCACCGAGGTCGCGGGCCCCCTTGGCCAGCGCCTGGGTCAACTGTGCCGGGTCAATATCGCCGTCATAGGGATCGTACAGCCCGCCCGCCAGGTCGTGGGTCTCGAGGAATGGATAGCGCGCCTTCAGGTCGCTCGGTGCGCACATCTCCATGTTCATGCCCTGATAGCGCCCCATGCCGACGGCGCGCTCGAACTCCTGCATCCGTTCCTTCGAATGCGCCAGCCGGACCGAACCGGTGACATGGTAGTTCATCGGGTAATCCACCGCCTCGGCCAAGCCGCGATAGAGCTCGGTCGAATAGCGTTGCATGTTCATCACCGACCACGAGGCCGAGAACGTCGGCACATTGCCCGCCGCATGCCAGGTCGAGCCACTGGTCAGCTCGTTCTTCTCCAGCAGCACGCAATCGGTCCAGCCCTTCAGCGCCAGATGATACAGCGCCGAGGCGCCAACAGCGCCGCCGCCGATGATGACGACGCGGGCGGTGGTGGGAAAATCTGCCATGACGGTCTCCTCAGTAAACAGGTGGCGCGATCACCCAGATCGCAATGGCAGGCTCGGCGCCAGGATTGCGCCAGCGGTGCCGTTCGTCCTTGAAGCGGAAGCTGTCGCCCGGCTTCAGATGGAAATGCCGCTCGCCGATCCACATCTCCAGTTCGCCGGCGATCAGGTAGCCGGCCTCTTCGGTGGCGCGTTGATTGAACTCGGCCAGTTCCGCACCCGGCTCGAACACCGACCGCACAATCTCGAACGATCCGCTAAGGTCCGGCGACAACAACTGCTCGACCAGCCCCTGCTCCGCCGACCCCAGCGCCCGGCGCGAGTTCCAGCGCACGACATAGCCGCGCTCGTCCTCCGGCGCCGGGTTCGGCCCGAAAAACAGCGACAGCGGCTGGTCCAGCGCATTGGCGAGGCGGCGTAGATCGGCAATGGTCGGCTCGGCGAGATCACGCTCGACCTGGCTGAGCCAGCCAACCGACCGGCTCACTTTCAGCGCCAACTCGGTCAGGGTCAATCCCCGCGCCTTGCGCAGTGCACGCAGATCGGCACCGACACCACTGGCTCGGCTCGCCGCCGCCACATCACCATTCGGGGGTATCGCCGGGGCCGCATCCTGCATGGCGCGAATCTCTCATGAAGTCGATAAATGAAAAAATACGGCATTTTTTCATTCACGTCACGCGCTAAATGACGGCGGAATGTCTACCAGCATTCCCAAGCCTGCCGGTATTTGCTACCAATGCCTCGCAACGCCACCATCGAGGCCCCATGAAACCCGCCTGGCAGATCCCCGTCACCTGGTTCGCCCTGGTCAACCTGGTCGCCATCCCGTTCATCGGGCGGGCGATCTGGTACTTCATGCAATTGCTGAACGCCGACAACCTGCGCATCGCCGCCGTGGCGCTATCACTGGTCGGCGCCATCGGCATCCTCGCCACCAACAGCTATCTCAGCTGGTGGGCCGCCCGCAGCGGCCTGGCGAAGAACGGCCAACGGGCAATGTGGCTGGTAACCGGCGTCACCTTCCTCCTGACCGTCGGCTTCGGCACCTTCTCGCCGATTAACCTGGCAATTGCCTGGCTGCGGGCGGCAGGCGGGTAGGCGGTGAGGCAGAGCGAGCCCCCACACAATGTTCAACAGCGCCTAAATCTCACACGATGCAAAACCAACTGTCAGCGATCGCTCCGGGCCAGCTTCACTTCCAGCACACGCGACAATTTGGTCAGTGGGTAGCACAGCACAAAATAGATCAGCGCCACCAACCCGAAGATGATGAATGGCTGGAAGGTCGCATTGGTCAGGATTTGCGCCGTCTTGGTCAGCTCATGATATCCGACGATCGACGCCAACGCGGTGCTCTTGACCAATTGCACCAGGAACCCGACGGTCGGTGGAATGGCCATCCGGGCGGCTTGGGGCAGGATCACCAACCGCAACTGCGCCAGATAGCTTAACCCCAGGCTGGCGCTGCCATCCCATTGGCCTTTTGGAACTGCATCGACACAACCGCGCCAGATCCCGGTCAGAAACGCGCTCGAATACGCCGTCAGGCAAACCGAGGCCGCCAGCCAGGCCGACACATCGACCCCCAGCATCGGCAGCCCGAAATAGACCAGGAATAGCTGCATCAGCAGCGGCGTGCTCTGGAACAACTCCACGTACAGATCCACCGCACGGCGGGCCCATTTGCGACGACCGATGCCGATGACCAGCAATATCAGGCCAACAATACCGCCACCGGCAAAGGCAATCGCCGACAACAACACCGTCCACGGCACCGCCAGCAGCAGGTTGCGCAAGATATCCCAGTTGGTGAAGTCGTTCATGGATCACGCCCCAGGAACAACTTGCTGCCGCCAAGCACCAGCATACGTCGCATCAACACGGCCAGAACCAGGTAGATCAGGGTCACGACCAAATAGGTCTCGAAACTCCGGAAGTTCCGCGACTGGATGAAATCAGCCACATGGGTCAAATCGACGACGGCAATCTGCGAGACCACAGCCGACTCGAGCATTGTGATGGTAATTTGCCCAACCAAAGCCGGATAGACATTGGCCAGCGCCTGCGGCAGCACGATCAATCCGAAGACCAGCAGCGGCCGCATACCCATACCGCGGCCCGCCTCGCTTTGTCCCGCCGGCACCGCTTGCATCCCCGCCCGCAGGATCTCGATCGCATAGGCCGCCAGATTGAGCGTCATCGCCAATGCCGCCGCCTGCAACGCGCTGAATCGATAGCCCAGGCTCGGCAGGGCGAAGAAAAGGAAGAACATCTGGACGATGAAGGGCGTGTTGCGGATCAGCTCGACATAGGCGGCAATCAGCTTTCGCGCCCAGTCCCTTTTGCCGCAGGCAACGGCGGCACCCCAGATGCCGAGGCCGATACCAAAAAACGACGAAACGACGGTCAAACCCAACGTGACCGCCGCTCCCTCAAGAAACAATCCCAGATACTGGGCTAGCGCTCCAAAATCGAACTCATAGCCCATGCAGTCGTCAGAGTTCCGCTGGCAGCGGGATGAACAGCCACTTTCGTGAGATCGCGTCCAGCGTCCCGTCGGTCTTCATCGTCGACAGGATCTCGTCGATTTTCGCAAGAAGACGTTCCTCACCCTGGTTGATGGCCAAGGCCGACGGTGAGTTCAGAAGCTGGAACTTGGACTCCGGCTCCAGTGCCGGCTGCTTGGCAAGCACCGAGGCGCCGACATCGTTGCCCACCACCATCAGCTGCGCCTGCCCCGACAGGAATGCCGAGATCACGCCGTTATAGTCGCTGTAGCGCTGAATATCGGTGCTCGCTGGCGCCACCTCGGTCAGCGATGTGTCCTCAAGCGTGCCGCGATTGACCGCGACCGTCTTTCCGGCAAGATCAGCCGGACCCGTCACCGACAGTGCCTTCGGCCCAACGACATCGATCGAATAGGGCGCGTAAGGTGCGGTGAACGCGACGACTTTCTTGCGCTCATCGCTCACGCCGACACTGACCAGCAGGTTGAGCTTGTGTGCGGTCAGCGATGGAATCCGGTTCTGCCCGGTGATGCCGGTCACCTCCGCCGTCACACCCAGCCCCTTCGCCAGCGCATTGATGACGTCGATATCATAGCCCTGCGACTTCAAATCGGTTCCAGCCGACGAAAACGGCGGAAAATCCTCGAAGATGCCGACCTTGAGGACACCTGCCTTGACGATGTCATCCAGCTCATCAGCCTGGACGAATCCAATCCCCTGGACACTCATCGCAAAGGCCATGCCCGCTAAAAGTGCCAGACGCCGTGTCGATAATAAACGCATGTTTCTCTCCCGATTCCGTTGGCGATCCCGCACACTCGAACTATCCCGCTGTCTTTGCAATCACCTTGCTGGCGCCCAGGCCAACGCGCACGATTCCCAGGCAGACTTGGCATGACAGCGAAAGACTTGCCTCAGATCACCCGATCCAGATCCCGGATCAGATCCTCGGCATCCTCCAGCCCGACCGATAGCCGGAAAATCCCCGGCCCGGCCCATTCGCGGTAGGCCGCCGCCTGCGCCCCTTCCAGCCGGAATGAATTGGCGATCATCGCCTCGCTCGGCATCCAGCAGATCAGGCTCCGGTGATGGCCCAGCGACACGGCGTAGTGGATGATCCCCAGTTCCGCTCCCATCCGCTCGGCGGCGGCCAGCCCATCGGCCTCGCTGCCCTTCAACTGGAACGACATCATGCCGGAGAAGTTGGTCATCTGCCGCCGCGCCAGCTCGTGCTGCGGGTGGCTTTGCAGCCCCGGATAGTTGACCCGCGCCACCCTCGGATCGCCGTCCAGCCAGCGCGCCACCGCAAGTGCTGTCTCCTCATGGGCCTTCATCCGCAACGGCAATGTCGCCGCCCCGCGCAAGATCAGCCAGGCGTTGAACGGGCTCATCACCCCGCCGTAGTGGACGATAGCCTCGCTGACCAACGGCCGGATCAGCCCCGCCGCGCCACAAACGATACCGCCCACCGCGTCGCCATGGCCACCGATATACTTGGTCGCCGAATGCATCACATAATCCGCCCCCAGCGCCAGCGGCTGGCACCCCAGCGGGCTGGCAAAAGTGCTGTCGACCGCCAGCCGCGCCCCCGCATCATGGGCAATCTTCGCTGCCTGCGCGATATCGGTCAGCCGCAGCAGCGGGTTGCACGGCGTGTCGATGAAAATCAGCTTGGTCTCCGGCCGCACCGCCCCGGCCAGCGCCTCCAGGTCCGAGGTATCGACCTTGGTGACCGAAATCCCCATCCGCGGCAGCGTATCGCGCGCCATCTCGGCGATCCCGGCATAGGCGACATCCGACAGGATCAGGTGGTCCCCCGACGACAGCTCGGCAAACAGAATGGCGCTGGCCGCCGCCATGCCCGAGGCAAAGGCACTGGCCGCCTCCGCCCCCTCCAGGATCGCCAGCTTCTGCTCCAGCTGGCGCACCGTCGGGTTGGCCCAGCGGGTATAGACGAACGGACTGTCCTCGGTCAGCTCATAGGCCGAGAACCCCTCCGGTTTCTCGGTCACAAAGGTCGACGACATGACGATATTAGGGCTCGACGCCCCGGTCACCGGGTCGGGCTGCTCTCCGGCATGGATCGCCAAAGTCCGCGGCCCAACCGCCCTGATATCCAGATTGCGTGCCATGTTCGCCTCCGCGTTACGCCACGGCACATCGTCACCGGACAGCCGCCCGCGTCAACCCGGCATCGGATCACGCGACTCAGTAGGGTGCGCATTCATGCGCACCGCCCTACACGACGTTCGACACTTCGACCAAATTGCCATCCGGATCGCGGAAATAGATCGAGAGTAACGGCCCGGCCGCGCCGGTCTTGGCCACCGGCCCCTCGATGATCGCCACGCCCTCTGCTGCCAGATGTGTCGCTATCTCGGCCACCGGCACATCGCTCAACAGACAAAAATCGCCGGAGCCGGCGGTGGCAACCCGAGCTTTCGGCTCGAACTCACGGCTCGCCTGATGCAGGTTGATCTTTTGGCTACCAAATGAGATCGCCCGCCGCCCGCCGGCGAAGCTCTCCGCCGTCATCCCCAGCACCCGGACATAGAACCCGATCGTCGCCTCGACATCGGCGCAGGTCAGCACAAAGTGGTCGATACTGCGGATCAGCGGCCCGGGCCCAGGGCCGCTCATGCCTCCGGCGCGTCCAGCAAGCCCAGCCGTTCCGGCATGACATAATCAGCCGGCGTTTCGCGGCTCGAGGCGTCGTGTTTGAACTCATAGGCCACCATACCGTCGCGCGCCCAGTCCACAACCGCCAGCCGCCGGGCGATTCGCTCTTCGCCCCGCATGATGTCGACATAGCCACGCAGATGCGGCAACCCGTCCGCCTCGATGACAAACCCACTATCGGTCAACCGCATGATCCGGTGTTCGCGGTCCCCCGCAACCACTAGATGTTGCGACCGCATCCTGCGAACACTGCGCCGGCCGACCTCTAACGCAGACAATACATCTTCCGGTAGAACACTTTCCATTTTACGCAACTCCCGTTTGTAGAATTCAGTATGCCGGTGAAATCACGAAAGAAAAGCCGAAAGTTTCTGAAGCTTGTGTGACATTGGCGGACAGAGCCTGTCGCCTGGCGCCCACCTGGACGCACGAGTGGGGGAAAAGCAGCCCAACTGCAATGCCCAGCGCGCGCTTGCACCACGATCACAATGCGTCAGGCTCCATCAACCAGACCGGCCTAAGCGCATCGCTACCCGACCATGCGGCCACATAGCCGCCCTCACCCGCACGCGGATTATTGCCCTCGCCGACAGGATCGCTATAACGCTCCCGGCCCACCCATCAGCGGCCGAATCCACACGGGCCACGCCCACCACTCCGCCGATCCGCCGCCCGGCGGCCCCTGCCTCGCGCCAGAGAGAGCCTCATGCCGAAACGCACCGACATCGCCTCGATCATGATCATCGGCGCCGGACCCATCGTCATCGGCCAGGCCTGCGAATTCGACTACTCCGGCGCCCAGGCCTGCAAGGCCCTGCGCGAGGAGGGCTACCGGGTCATCCTGGTCAACTCGAACCCGGCCACCATCATGACCGACCCGGACATGGCGGACGCCACCTATATCGAGCCGATCACCCCGGAGATCGTCGCAAAAATCATCGAAAAGGAGCGCCCCGACGCGCTGCTCCCCACCATGGGCGGCCAGACCGGGCTGAACACGGCGATGGCGCTGGCCGACATGGGCGTCCTTTCAAGGTTCGGCGTCGAGTTGATCGGCGCCAGCCGGGCCGCCATCGAGATGGCCGAGGACCGCAAGCTGTTTCGCGAGGCGATGGACCGTATCGGGCTGGAAAACCCCCGCGCCACCATCATCACCGCGCCTAAAGCCGCCAACGGCAAGCCTGATGTCCTCGCCGGGGTCCGCCTCGCGGTCGATGCCCTGCCCGAGGTCGGTCTGCCGGCGATCATCCGCCCGGCCTACACCCTCGGCGGGACCGGCGGCGGCGTCGCCTATAACCGCGAGGATTACGAGCATATCTGCCGGACCGGGCTGGAAGCCTCTCCGGTCGGCCAGATCCTGGTCGATGAGAGCCTGCTCGGCTGGAAGGAATTCGAGATGGAGGTGGTCCGCGACAAGGTGGATAACGCCATCATCGTCTGCTCGATCGAGAACATCGACCCGATGGGCGTCCATACCGGCGATAGCATCACCGTCGCCCCGGCCCTGACCCTGACCGACCGCGAATACCAGATGATGCGCAACGCCTCACTCGCCGTGCTGCGCGAGATTGGCGTCGAGACCGGCGGCTCAAACGTCCAGTTCGCCGTGCAACCGGAAACCGGCCGGATCATCGTCATCGAGATGAACCCCCGCGTCAGCCGCTCGTCAGCGCTGGCATCGAAGGCAACCGGCTTCCCGATCGCCAAGATCGCCGCCAAGCTGGCCATCGGCTACACGCTGGACGAGCTGCAGAACGACATCACCGGCGTCACTCCGGCCAGTTTCGAGCCGACCATCGACTATGTCGTAACCAAGATTCCGCGCTTTGCCTTCGAAAAATTCCCCGGCGCGAAACCCGACCTGACCACCGCGATGAAATCGGTCGGCGAGGTCATGGCCATCGGCCGCAGCTTCCACGAATCGATCCAGAAGGCGCTGTGCTCGATGGAGACCGGGCTGACCGGCTTCGACGAGATCGTCATCGAGGGGCTGACACCTGATCAACCCGCGACCGACCGCAAACGCGCCGTCGTCGCCGCCCTCAGCCGCCAGACCCCGGACCGCATCCGCGTCATCGCCCAGGCCTTCCGCGAGCAACTGCCCCTCGACGAGATCGCCGCCGCGACCAAATACGACCCCTGGTTCCTGGCCCGCATCGCCGAGATCGTCGCGCAGGAGGCCCAGGTCCGCGCCCTCGGCCTGCCCGACGATGCGACCGGCCTCCGCCGCCTGAAACAGATGGGCTTCTCGGATGCCCGCCTGGCGACGCTGACCAACCTCACCGAGGACGCCGTCCGCGCCCGCCGCCGTGCCCTCGGCGTCAACGCCGTCTTCAAGCGCATCGACACCTGCGCCGCCGAGTTCGAGGCCCAGACGCCCTACATGTACTCGACCTACGAGGCCGACGCGATGGGAACCGTCGAGTGCGAATCCCGCCCGACCGGCGCCAAAAAGGTCGTCATCCTCGGCGGCGGTCCAAACCGCATCGGCCAAGGCATCGAGTTCGACTATTGCTGCTGCCACGCCTGCTACGCCCTGACCGACGCCGGCTACGAGACGATCATGATCAACTGCAACCCGGAGACGGTCTCGACCGACTACGACACCTCTGACCGGCTGTATTTCGAGCCGCTGACCATGGAGCACGTCCTCGAAATCCTCCGCGTCGAACAGGAAGCCGGCACCCTGCACGGTGTCATCGTCCAGTTCGGCGGCCAGACGCCGCTGAAACTGGCTCGTGGCCTCGAGGCGGCCGGCATTCCGATCCTCGGCACCACCCCCGACGCCATCGATCTTGCCGAAGACCGCGAGCGGTTCCAGCAGATCCTGCACAAACTGGGCCTCAAGCAGCCGGTCAACGGCATCGCCCGCTCCGGCGACGAGGCCTTCGAGATCGCCGCCCAGGTTGGCTACCCGGTGGTCATCCGCCCGTCCTATGTCCTCGGCGGCCGGGCGATGGAGATCGTGCGCACCGATGCCGAGCTAAAGCGCTATATCACCGAGGCGGTGGTCGTCTCCGGCAACTCGCCGGTGTTGATCGACAGCTACCTCTCCGGCGCCGTCGAGGTCGATGTCGATGCCCTGTGCGACGGCCAAACCGTCCATGTCGCCGGCATCATGGAGCATATCGAGGAGGCCGGCGTCCATTCCGGCGACAGCGCCTGCTCGCTGCCACCGCACTCGCTGTCACGTGAGGTGATCGCCGAGCTTACCCGCCAGTCCCACGCGCTGGCCCTCGGCCTCGGGGTCTGCGGCCTGATGAACGTGCAATTCGCCATCAAGGGCGACGACATCTATGTGCTCGAGGTCAACCCGCGCGCCTCGCGCACCGTGCCCTTCGTTGCCAAGGCAGTCGGCTCGCCCATCGCCGCCATCGCCGCCAGGATCATGGCCGGTGAAAAGCTGGTCGATTTCGATCTGGCCGACCCGAACACCCCCCACATGGCGGTCAAGGAGGCGGTGCTGCCCTTCGCCCGCTTCCCCGGCGTCGACACACTGCTGGGGCCGGAGATGCGCTCGACCGGCGAGGTCATGGGCATCGACCGCAACTTCGCCCGTGCCTTCCTCAAAAGCCAACTCGGCGCCGGGACGCCGCTGCCCGAAGGCGGCACTGTGTTTATCTCGGTCAAGGACGCCGACAAGAACCTGGTCGTCCAGGCCGCCCGCATGCTCGACCGCCTCGGCTTCTCGATCATCGCCACCGGCGGCACCTGCGCATTCCTGAAGTCCAAGGGCGTCGCGGCCGAGCAAGTAAACAAGGTCTACGAGGGCCGCCCCGACATCGTCGACAAGATGAAAGACGGTCTGGTGCAACTGGTCTTCAACACCACCGAAGGCGCCCAGTCGGTCCGCGACAGCTTCGAGATCCGGGCAACCGCTCTCGATATGAAGACGCCGTACTACACCACGGCCGCCGGGGCGGTCGCTGCCGCCCTCGCAATCGAGAACCTGAAGGAAGGCGATATGGAAGTCGCCCCGCTGCAAAGCTACGCGCGACGCGTGGAAAAGGTGCTGGAATAGAGCATTTTCGAAGCGGATGGAATCTTCCGCTTCACCGGAAAATGCGACCAGCTAATCTCTTAGAGCGCGTGACCTGATGCAATCAGGTCGCAAAGCGCTTTAGAAAGATTCACCTGCAATCCGGCCCCTCTCACCGAAGCAAAATCAGACCCCTTTTCAGATTTGTGACCGAAGACTTAATAAAACGCACTCGGGGAGAGGGCGGCATCTGAATACATGCCGCCCCCATTTTCTTACCCGGAGCGAGAATGCGCCCTCGGATTTTTAAACGCACGCAAATCAGACGCGTTCGCAGGTCGGTTACGCCACTAGGTACAATCCCTGCGGACAGGTCTCTTGTCGGCCAACCTAATGGCGCATTAGAGTTTCGATTGAGGTTATTCAGAGATTGAATGTGGCTAAACTTTGCGGCCCACAACCCTTACGGGTTATCTGTGCAAATCCAATAAGATCGCGACCGTGCCATGGGAGACGGCGCACCACTTTCCAGTTTGGCGTCTACTCGGATGAAACAGTGCTAAGGCTTGTGCCGGCGTGATTCCGGCACCCGGCAGGTGCGGCCGAATAAACTTCGGGATCGTCTGGATCAGCCCCGGAAATCTCCGCGATAGAGCATTTTCCAGCTAAGGCGACCAGCCTTAGCGTCGCTAAAATGCGACAAATCAACAAGATAGAGCAGGAGCCATGAATCGGAGATCATGGGTCATATTCTAGTTGCCCCTACGCGGCCCGCGTTTGATCGCTCTTTGCTCTCACGATGTTACCACTACCGGCAGCACCCCGGGCACGCGAACCCTCGGTCCGCTTCCGATAATCTGGATGCTTTAGCAGTTCCTCGTGGCACGCGTCATAATGCGGGGCGGGCACCTGTGGGAACAGATGGTGGACCAGATGATAGCAGTCGTTTCGTGGGAAAAGGATCAGGCTGAGCTGCTTCGGAACGATGAAATTACGCGACGCTTCAAGGTCGTCTTCAGAACCGATCAACCCGGCGTGGTCGATGACCTCTGTCCAGTAATTGATCGCAGTGTAGACCCATATGAACGGCAGAAAAACCAGCACGAGCGCCGCCAGCGGGTCGAGCACGAGAAAAATCATTGCAGCCGCAACCAGGCCAATTTTCAGGGCACGGTATAGTTCACCATCTTGCGCCGAGAGATTGTAACTCGGCAGGCGCCGAAAATGTAACCCGAACACAGGCGTCAAAGCATGCCGCAAAATTGTCCGCGGGGTCAGGGCCTCTTCAAGCCTGAAAGCGCGGCTGGCCTGGAGGTCGAGGTCTTTCTCGTAGTCGCCGCAATGCGCATGGTGGCTCATATGCTCCTCCCGATAAGCCCGGAAAGTCCCCAGCAGCAGGGATGCGCAAATTCTGCCGAACAGAACATTGTCTTCACGGCGCCGGGTAAAGGTCGAGTGCGAGCATTCGTGCACAATGTTGT
>DATLAW010000007.1:0-9476 GCA_035527255.1 Thermohalobaculum sp.
GGATTCTTGTGGTTGGTGGAATGCCAGTCCAATCGACACGGTAACATTCAGCGGTGCCGCCACACCCGTTAGTGAAAACCCAACGTCTTCGACGGCGCTGCGCACGCGTTGCGCCACCCGCTCGGCGTTCTCGGCCAGGATGTCGGGCATGATCACCAAAAACTCCTCGCCGCCGATCCGCGATACTAAATCGACCCCGCGCACACTTTCGCGCAGCCGCCGCGCAAACTCGCGCAACACGTCGTCACCAGCGCCGTGGCCATGGTGGTCGTTGATCGATTTGAACCTGTCGAGATCGAGCATCATTGCCGCGAGTCCCTGCCCCCCGGCCTGATGTCGGGAGATCAGCGATTCCAGATGGTTGTTGGCGTAGCGCCGGTTATAGAGTCCGGTAAGAGAGTCGGTCACCGCCATTACGAGAGTGTCGTGCATCGAGGAGCGCAACCGGTCAGAGTAGTGTTTGCGCCGCAGTTGGATCTTAAGCCGCGCGGTCAACTCGGCAAAATCGGGTGGGTATGTCAGATAGTCTGAAACCCCCATTTCCATTGCCAGATGCGCCTTACTGAGATCGTCGGGCTGGAACACCATCATCACTGAGGTTTGCCGGGTTTCAGGCCGGGAGCGCAGCAGCGATGCAACCCGCATCGGCTCGCCATCAGACAGATTCGGGCCGATGACGCAGGCATCGTAACGGTTTGAGGCGACCAAAGCCCGCGCTGCCGATTCACCCTCGGCGGTTTCGATGGCGCATCCTAGGCGATCACGGATCTCGGACAGGGTTCTGGCCATCAGATCGCGTCGGTCACAGACCAGCAGCACCGAAGAATCGGCGAAATTCAACCCGGAATCGGCGCTTGTCATGTCCTCAAGCCCCAGCTCGCGCGAAGTTTCATGGCGCAATCGAAGCTCATCAACCATCTGTTTCATGCGGATCAGGCTGGCGACGCGGGTATACAGCGCCATATCCGGATAGGGTTTCGACAGGAAGTCATCGGCCCCGGCGTCGAGCCCACGCAGCCGATCCGCCTGATTGTCGAGTGCGGTCAGCATCACAACCGGGATATGCAGGGTCGCATGGGCCTCCTTCAATCGGCGGCAGGTTTCGAACCCATCGATCCCAAGCATCATGACATCGAGCAGGATCAGGTCGGGTTGTTCGCTTATCGCCAGCTCGATTGCCCGCTCGCCACAGTCGGCTTCGATGACGTCAAAATAGCTGGCCGTGAGCTTTGCCCGGGCGATCATCCGGTTTGTCGCGACATCATCGACAACGAGAATTCTGCCGGGCATCAGGTCACGTCCTTGCGGATTCCGAAGCTGTTGGGTCAACGATTGCACGAACCGCCAAGAAAGCGGTTGCGGTTGCCTTGATCTGAAGCGAAAAGCGTTAACACTTTCTTTCCAAATCCGGCCCAAACCCGACTTAGGGTGCCTAAATCGTTAATGGAGGACGCAATGAGACTGGAGCCGATGGTCCGGCCCCAGGCCGAGGCGCTGGCGGTGCAGGCATTGGCGTGGATGGCAGGCGATCCGGAGCTGATCGGCCGGTTCCTGGCCGCAACCGGCGCCGGGCCGGCTGATTTGCGCGTCCGTGCGGCCGAACCAGAATTCCTCGGCTTCGTTCTGGATTTCCTGTTGTCCGACGAGGCGGCGCTGGTTGCCTTTGCTGCCGCCGCCAACATCCGACCCGACCTGCCAATGCGCGCCCGCGTCGCCTTGCCCGGCGGCGACCTGCCGAATTGGACTTGAAGGATGCCACTGGCTGAAATCGAAGCAGGCCTCGACCCGGAGGTGCTGGCCCAACTCCGCGCCCTGCCAATCGTGCCGGGTCGGCCGCTGGTGGCGGTCGATGCTGACGAGGTTCTGGTCTATCTGGCCGAGCATCTGATGCGCTACCTGCCGACGATCGGCTTTCGGATGCGGCTGACCCAATATCAGCTCGAAGGCTCGATCTTCCCGGAAAAATCCGATTTTCCGGTGCCGTTCGACGATTGCCTGCGCCTGATCGATCGATTCTTCGAGGAAGAGACGCTGAACCAGCAGGCGTTGCCCGGAGCCGCCGAGGCGCTGGCGCGGATGTCGGCGCTGGCGCAGGTGGTGGTGCTGACCAACGTCCCCCGCGACGCCCGCGAATTGCGCCGCCGCAACCTGGCGGCGCTTGGGATGGGCTACCCGATGGTAGAGAACTCCGGCGGCAAAGGCAGGGCGTTGTTCTGGATGGCGACCCATGCAGCGGCGCCGGTGGCTTTCATCGACGACTCGCCAAAGCAGCACGAAAGCGCTGCGCGTCGCGCGCCAGAGGTAACCCGCATCCATTTCGTCGGCGCCAGCCACCTGCGCCGCATCCTGCCCGAGAGCCCGGCGGCGCACCACCGGGTGGACGACTGGGAAGCCTGCGAGGCGGTGGTGAACGGCATCCTGCCGGGCGTTCAAAGCACGTAACGGCAGCCATTTTGTCGCAGCGCAATATAGCCACCCCTTCGAGAAATCGAGAAGTACTTTAGGAAATTTATTCATATATCCAATTGGTTGAATAGGCAGACCTGACTGAGATGTGCAAAGACCGACCCTTCGGTCTCCGGATCATGTCTGAAAATATCGGAAAAATATTGCGCCGCGCCCTTACCTTCCAGCTGCTGGAAACACCCATATACATGCCACGGCTGTAATTTCACGGCGGTCGTGAAAGAGCCTGAGAAGGAAGTCCCCGATGAAGATCCAAACAATAGGTGCAATTGCGCTATCCGCTGCCATGGCGATGGCCTCGTCAACTGCGCTGGCGCATGGCCCGCATAGCAATTACCGCGAATCGGCGGAACAGGGTTACGGCCCGATGATGGGCCAGGGATGCGATAAGATGATGGGCCAGGGCGGCATGATGGGCATGATGCAGCCCGATAGCATGTTGGGCCAGGGCGGGATGATGGGGCGGGGCCCGTCCCCGATGATGGGACGAGGCATGTCCGAACCTCTCGCCGAGGACCTTTCGGCCGATGGTGTCCGCCATATCATGACGCACAGGGTGGCGATGATGCAGAACCCGAACCTGAAAGTCGGCGATGTCACCGAAACGGATGACGACACCATAGCTGCCGACGTCGTGACCCAGGATGGTTCTCTGGTCCGTCGCTACATCGTCGATCGGCACACCGGCGTGATGCGCCCGGCCGACATGGAGGAATGACATGACCGGATTGCGCAAACTTCCCGTTCTCGCTGCCACCGTGGTTCTGGCGGCGCTGCCGACCCTAGCGCTGGCACAGGGGGCCCCGGGCTACTACGCCGATCATATGTGGGGCGGCGGCTGGCACGGCTGGTTCTTTGGGCCGCTGATGATGGTTTTTTGGCTGGTTATCCTGGTTGGGGCGGTGATCCTGATCGCGCGCTGGCTCGGGGCGTCGGGTCATATCGAGTCGCGGCGCAAAGCCCCCGGCTCCGACGCTCTCGATATCCTCAGGGAGCGCTTTGCCAAGGGCGAGATTGACAAGGCCGAGTTCGAGGAGCGCCGCGCCTTGCTTGGAAGCTAAGCGTCGCGATACCAACAGCGTGCCCCCGGGGGACCAGCCCCGGGGGGCACTCACCACGCCGCGAGTGATTGACCGGACCCGCCCGATCCTCGTCGCGCTTGCCGACTCGCCCGCCACCCGCGATAGTCTCATCATGTCCCTGCCTCCCGGATTCCTCGACGAGTTGCGCAACCGCCTGACGCTGTCGGACGTCGTCGGGCGCAAAGTGCTGTGGGACAAGCGCAAGTCGAACGCGGCCAAGGGCGATTTCTGGGCGCCGTGTCCGTTCCATCAGGAGAAGACGCCCTCGTTCCATGTCGATGATCGCAAGGGGTTTTATTACTGCTTCGGCTGTCAGGCGAAGGGCGATGCGATCACCTTCGTCAAGGATGTCGAGAACGTCTCGTTCATCGAGGCGGTCGAGATGCTCGCCCGCGATGCCGGAATTCCGATGCCGGAACAGCGTTACGACCCGCAAGCGACCGAGCGCAAGGACCGGCTGACCCGGCTGGCCGACGTGATGGAGCAGGCGGTGCAGATGTTCGGTCTGGCTTTTCGCTCGGCGGCAGGGCAGGCGGCGCGGGAATATGCTGACCGGCGTGGGTTGACGGCTGCGACGCTGAAGCGCTTCGAGATTGGCTTCGCGCCGGATGCGCGTCACCACCAGACGCAGATATTTCGGGAAAAGGGGCTGCTTGACGAAGCCATCGCCACCGGATTGTTGATCAAGCCCGATGACGGTGGCGCGCCTTATGACCGGTTCCGGGGCCGGTTGATGTTCCCGATCCGCGATCCGCGCGGACGCTGTATCGCCTTTGGCGGGCGGGCGCTGGACCCGAATGCCCAGGCGAAATACCTGAATTCACCGGAGACTGAACTTTTCCAGAAGGGCCGCATTCTGTACAACCACGGCCCCGGGCGCGAGGCGGCGGGCAAGGCGGCCGACAAGGCCAGCGGAAAAGCCGCCGGGTTGATCGTCGCCGAGGGCTATATGGATGTGGTCGCGCTGGTCGCCGCCGGGTTCGACCAAGCGGTGGCGCCGCTCGGCACCGCTGTGACCGAAGAACAGCTGGCACTGATGTGGCGCATGGCCGACGAGCCGGTCATCGCGCTCGACGGCGATGAGGCCGGGCTGCGCGCGGCCGAGCGGTTGGTCGATCTGGCGTTGCCGATGCTGGCACCGGGCAAGAGTTTACGGTTTTGCATTCTGCCGGAGGGGCGTGATCCTGACGACCTGATCCGTGACGAGGGTGCGGGCGCCATGCAGCGCGCGCTCGATGCAGCCCGACCGATGGTCGAGATGTTGTGGCTGCGTGAAACCGGGGTCGAACCGCTGGACACGCCAGAACGCCGCGCGGCGCTTGACCAGCGTCTAAGGGCGGCCCTGAGCCGGATCGCCGATACTTCGGTGCGCAACCACTATGCTGCCGAGATCAAGGCGCGGCGGAACGAGTTGTTCCGGGTGCAAAGGCCTGAGCGTCCGCCAATGGGAAGCCGTCGGCCGAACAACCGGCCAGGGCAGGGGACGAGTCGTGGTTTTACGCCAGTCCGACCGACAACGCCTGAGGCTCGCAAGTCCGAACTGGCCCGGGCTGGCGGCAACGGGCAACAGGGCGAGGCGAGGATCCGCGAGGGCGGCATTCTGTTGATCGCCTGCCATAACCCGCGCGCTTTGGGTCCTGTCGAGCGAGCGTTGGAGGAAATGACACTGCGTACGCCTGATTTTGGCGCGGTGCGTGATGCAATTCTAGCGGCGCTGGCGGAGAGCGCCGATCTGTCAGGCTCCGGGTTGGCGGAGGCTGTTCGTGCCCGCAGCGGGTTTGACCCGTTCGTGCTGTTCGGTCGGCTGCCGCAGGCGCGCGCCCATCCGATGGCGCGCCCAGACCAGTCTCCTGAGCGGGTGGTCGAGGTGCTTGTCGAGGCAATTGCGCGCCATCAGGCGGCGCTCGCATTCGAGGCTGAAATGTCCGAGGCGGCCCGCGACCTGCCTATGGCCGAGGGTGAGGACTGGACCTGGCGCATCAAACAGGCCGGGCTGCAGGTCCATGAGGCCGAACGGCTTGGTTTTGCTGATTCGGTCGATGGGGGAGGTGAAACTGTGAGCGAAATCCAACGAATGCTCGACAATCAGGTCTATAAAACAAAAAAGCGGTGATGAACCCTTCCGAATCAGTGATTCGTTTTCTAAATAGCACTACATGCATCTTACAAATCAGCGAATCAGCGAATCACCGGTTCGCGAAGCCACAGCGAGGCAATCGGCTGCCCGAGTGCGCATGTTTGATGTGGCGCAGCATATATTTACTCAGCCGTTGTAGTGATCGCCTCGCGAGTGACGCCCCCGGCCAGTGACGAAAGGTATCTGATGTCCCCGAAAGACGAAGAGCAGACTGAGACCGAGACTGAGACTGAGCGGACAGAAGCATCCGGCGCAATTCTCGACATGAGCCAGGCCGACGTCAAAAAGATGGTCACCAAGGCCAAGGCTCGGGGATATATCACGTATGACGAACTGAACCGGGTCCTGCCTTCCGATCAGTTCTCGTCGGAGCAGATCGAAGATGTGATGTCGCTCCTCTCGGAGATGGGGGTCAACGTCGTCGAGGACGAAGGCGAGAGTGACGGCGAGGAGGAGCCAGCCGCTGAGGCCGAGCAATCCGAGAGCCGTGAGGTAACGACCACCACCAGCACTACGACTGAGGTCGATCGTACCGACGACCCGGTTCGAATGTATCTGCGCGAGATGGGCACCGTCGAGTTGTTGTCGCGCGAGGGCGAGATTGCCATTGCCAAGCGAATCGAAGCGGGCCGGGCGACCATGATTGGCGGGTTGTGCGAAAGCCCCCTGACATTCCAGGCAGTCACAATCTGGCGCGACGAGCTGCTTGAGGAAAAGATCCTGCTCCGTGACGTGATCGATCTCGAGACCACATTTGGGGAGTCAAGCGACGACGGCGAAATTGCGACAGTGACGCCAGGCGAAGCCCTGGTTGGCGCGCCCTTGGGCGCGGTGGTTACTGGGATAGTGAATGGAGGCACTGCGCCAATCGCCGCGGTGCCGGCTCCGACAGCCACCAAAGTTGACGACGATAAAACTGAGAGCACCGAGTCCACTGACGACGACGCCGACGAAGACGACGATGCCCAGGCCAATCTTTCTCTGGCGGCAATGGAAGCTGCGCTGAAACCGGCGGTACTCGAGACGTTGGATTCAATCGCCAGCACTTACGAGACCCTGCGCGACATGCAGACCCGGCGCATCGACGCCGCGCTGAGCCAGAAAGCCCGGTTCTCGACCGGTCAGGAACTCGATTACCAGCGCCTGCGCAACGATATCGTCGAAAAGGTCAATTCGCTGCATCTGCACAACAACCGCATCGAGGCCCTGGTCGATCAGATATACGGCATCAATCGCCGATTGATGACGCTGGAGGGCCAGCTGATGAAGATGGCCGATCACCACCGGGTGAACCGGCGCGACTTCATCGAGGAGTATCGCGGCTCCGAGTTGGATCCCGGTTGGATCGATCGTGTCGAGAAGCTGCCCGGCAAGGGCTGGGCGAGGATGGTCGAGCACGAGCGGTCGCGCATCGATGCGCTGCGGACCGAGATTGGCGAGATTGGCCAGCACGTCGGTGTCGATATCCCCGAATACCGCCGCATCGTTCACACCGTGCAGAAAGGCGAGAAAGAAGCGCGCATTGCCAAGACCGAAATGGTCGAGGCGAACCTGCGTCTGGTGATCTCGATCGCCAAGAAATACACCAATCGCGGGCTGCAGTTCCTTGATCTAATTCAGGAGGGCAACATCGGCCTGATGAAGGCGGTGGACAAGTTCGAGTACCGGCGCGGCTACAAGTTCTCGACGTACGCCACCTGGTGGATCCGTCAGGCGATCACCCGCTCGATCGCCGATCAAGCGCGCACTATCCGCATTCCGGTGCACATGATCGAGACTATCAACAAGCTGGTCCGCACCGGTCGCCAGATGCTGCACGAGATCGGTCGCGAGCCGACGCCGGAGGAACTGGCTGTCAAGCTGCAGATGCCGCTGGAGAAGGTCCGCAAGGTGATGAAAATCGCCAAGGAACCGATCAGCCTCGAGACCCCGATTGGCGACGAGGAGGACAGCCAGCTTGGCGATTTCATTGAGGACAAGAACGCGATTTTGCCGCTCGAAAGCGCGATCCAGGCCAACTTGAAAGACACGACGACCCGGGTTTTGGCGAGCCTGACCCCGCGCGAGGAGCGGGTTCTGCGCATGCGCTTCGGCATCGGAATGAACACCGACCACACGCTGGAAGAGGTCGGCCAACAGTTCTCAGTCACCCGTGAGCGTATCCGCCAGATCGAAGCCAAGGCGCTGAGAAAACTCAAACACCCAAGTCGATCGCGCAAGTTGCGATCGTTCCTGGACAACTGAGTCCGTTGCAATCTAAAACGGATTGGTGGCCACTGGGATTGCGCCATGCGGGAGGTTTGCCAAAACAGTTCGCGCGGCGGATGTATCCGCGCAATTCATGCGCGAGGGTCAATTGGGCATTACTTATTGACTCTATTGAAATAATCTCGCCCTCAGGTTGTCACGGCAGCTAGATTGCGCGTCAATCAAATGCAAAGCTTGCACAGACGGGAAAAATGGCGAAAATGTGGTCTTGGCTAAACACGGGGGTCAGCAGTTATCCCGCGTGATGAATTGCCATCCGGGCGAGTGTTCTATTGCTGCTTAGATGTACTTCTCCGGGCGGGTTTTTTTGGTTAACGGTGTTGCGGCGATATGGATAAGGGACACGGGCGCGATTGGGAGTGCTCTCGGTAGAGGAACGGCTTATGGTACGGGATCAATCAATGCAAACCGATCTGGAGTTGGATTTTGCGGCAACTGTGACGTTGACGGCGCTTCCTCGCTTCCTTTGCATGGATTTGCTGGTGACCGTCTGCCGGTTGCTGGACGGTACTGGCGTGACGGCGGTGCTCGAGCCCGACCTTACGACAATGGACGAGGCTGCTGGGGATTCGCGTGTGTGGAACCGCCCGAAGGTTCCGCCGCGGCTAGGCCTGACCTTCAATGGCGTTACATTACTGATTGTGGGCCGCGACCGACCGGCTTTCACCCCGACTGAAGCGGCGCAATTAGACTACCGGGGCTGGCCGAATGGTGGCTCGCGTATGGCACGGGCGCGGGCGCATATCGAAATCACCGAGGTCAAGGCGGCTGGTGGTTCCAGTCTCGATCACAACTATGACCGCGCGGCGGCGATGACCGTTGTAGCGGCGGCGGTAACGAAATTGACGGACGCTTTGGCAGTTGTTTGGCACAGATCACGCTGTGCTGTGTCGGCCGATCGGTTGGTCCCTCTGGTAGAGAAACTGGCGCAAGGTCAAGCCCCAGTGGCGCTTTGGTTTGGGTGTGCGGAAGAACCGGACGGCTCTCGGAGCGCCAAAACGCGTGGCCTTTATCCGCTCCTTGGGGCTGAGATAGAGGTTGTCCCTTTTAACCTGTCAGGCGAAATCGCAGTCGAATTGGCGTTAGAATCGGCGGCGGAAGTTCTGAAGGCTGGCGAACCGCCGGCTCATGGCGCAATGATTCCCTATGACAAGAATACCGAATTCCGTGTCCTGCATCGGGCGAGCAAAAAAGATGGCACCGCCCCCGCAATCGTCCTAACTCAGGTTGCCCATCGAGCCGAGCCAACGGCTACTGCTGGCGCGGCGTAGCGCAGCCGAAACTACTTGACACTTGCAAAATCGAGTAAAAAATTGCATGAATAGCTTAGCTTCCCGTGAAGATGTGGGAAAGAATTGCGTGTCGACAGTCGGCTTCTGTGGAGCAACCTCGGCCTGGATTGAACGCCGAGAACTAGAGGTGGCGGCTCACATGGTCTCGAGTCGGAGCAAAATCTGTAAACATTGGCGACCGACAATTGGGCCGAGCATAGAGGTACGGTGAAAATGCAGGGCGTTCCGCGA
>DATLAW010000008.1:0-12910 GCA_035527255.1 Thermohalobaculum sp.
CGGATACATAGTCCGGGTCGGCCATCGGCGAATCAACTTCCGCCGTCTCCAGCTGTTCTTCTTCGTAGGAGCAGACCACCAGCGCGTGCTCCAGCAGCGCCTCGGCTGCATCGAACGCGTTGTCCTCAACGCCTGTAGCGGTGCTGAGGGCGATCTCAACGTCGGCGACGTCGGCGTCGCAGTGATCGGCCTGTGCGCTGCCGGCGATCAGCATCGCGGTGGCGGCGAAAGCGACAAGAAGGTTTTTCATGACATGTCTCCTGAGTTTTCAGATGTTAGTCGGTCTGCGCGCAAAGGGCGTAAACGGTTGCGCTGGCTAGCTGACTTGTGCCGTTCCGAGTCAGGGTCGCTGACCAACTTGCAACGGTAATTGGGTAGTTTTGGACGACTCCCCAGTTGAGGTTGTTGTTTAGTACGCCACCTCCAAGAATTTCTTTGGTGGCGGAGCATAGCACTGTGCAGGTGACGCTGTTGGTGCCGGAAGCGGTGGTTGTGCAACTGGCGGGAATTCTCTCCCAGCCGCTCAGACCGGGGATGCCCTGGATGCCCTGGTCACCCGTGTCACCCTGGATGCCCTGAATGCCCTGGATACCCTGCGGTCCAGCCGGGCCCTGAGCACCTACCGTGCCCGGACAAGGCCCGGTTATTCGTCCGGCCGGCCCGGCATATGGCACCGGCAGGCGCGCCGCCAAGCATGGCGGATCGATGCCCCGGCGCGGGGCTAGACTGCGCGTCTTGCGGATCACGCGGGCGTCAGGCTCCGGACGCTAGAATTCCGCCACCGCCGCCACCCCAGGCACGGCCTTGAGCGCACCTCTGATCTCCGGCCCCACCGGGTAGTTGCCGGGCAGGACGATCTCGACTTCCTGGCCAGACTCAGGTAGCGCGATGATCAGATGCACCGGGCCTTCGCCGCGCCGGGCGCGCTGCATCTTTGCGACCTGGCCGAGGCGCGTGCGGATCGAGGGCATGGCGGCGGCGTCCTCGACATAGATCGTCAGGCCCGATGCGGCGGCGTCGGCGATGACCTCCTCGACCGGCTGAACGGCGCGCAGCATCAGGCGCGAGGCGTCGTCACCGGGGTCGGTCTCGACCCGCAGGACCAGGTTGCGGCCGGGTTGCAGCAGGTCCTCGGCTTCTGCTAGCACGTCGGAGAACGCCATCACTTCATAGCCGCCGGTTGGGTCGGAGAAGCCGATGAAGGCGAAGCGGTTGCCCTTGGCCGATTTGCGGATCTGGAGCGTCGCCAAGGTTCCGGCGATGCGGGCAGCGCCACCGGAGCGGCCCTTTGCAGCCATGAACTCGGCGAAGGTCGACACCTTCTGGCGCTTCAGAGCGGCCATGTAGTCCTCGAGCGGGTGGCCGCTGAGGTAGAAGCCGACCGCCGCATGTTCCTCGCGCAGACGCGCCGAGGGCAGCCAGTCGTCGCAGGCGTTCAGGCGCGGCGGCGGCAGCGCCTCGTTAGCGCCGCCACCGGTGTCACCAAACAGGGAATGCTGGGGCGAGGCTTTCTCGTCGTGCAATGCCGCTGAGTAGTCGGCCAGATCATCGATGGCGAGCAGCAGTTTCTGGCGATTGCCATCGAGGCAGGCAAAGGCTCCGGCGCGGGCCAGGCTCTCCAGCCCGCGCTTGCCGAGGGCGCGCAGATCGACCCGGCGGGCGAAGTCGAAGACATCGGCGAACAGGCCGCCCTCGTCGCGGGCCCGCTCGATCAGCCGCATGGCATCGACGCCGACATTCTTGAGCGCGCCGAGGGCGTAGAGGATGCGGCCATCCTCGACGGTGAATTTTGCGTGCGAGGTATTGACCGAGGGCGGATCGACCGGCAGCCCGGTGCGGCGGCATTCCTGGACGTAGATGTTCAGCTTATCGGTGATGTGCAGGTCGAGGTTCATCACCGCGGCCATGAATTCGACCGGGTAGTTCGCCTTCAGCCAGGCGGTCTGGTAGCTGACCACGGCATAGGCGGCGGCGTGGGATTTATTGAAGCCGTAATTTGCGAATTTGTCGAGCAGGTCCCAGATTTGCAGCGCCTTGGCTTTGGGGATGTCGTTCAAAGTGGCGCCAGCGAGGAATTTTGGTTTCTCGGCATCCATCTCGGCCTGGATCTTCTTGCCCATTGCGCGGCGCAGCAGATCGGCGCCGCCGAGGCTGTAGCCGGCCATCTTGCGGGCGACCTCCATCACCTGCTCCTGGTAGACGATGATGCCCTGGGTCTCGTCGAGGATGGGATCGATCGAGGGGTGCAAGCTTTCGCGCGCCTCGCGGCCGTTCTTGACATTGCAGAATTTCGGGATGTTCTCCATCGGGCCGGGTCGGTAGAGGGCGACGAGGGCAACAATGTCCTCGATGCAGGTCGGGTGGAGCTGGCGCAGCGCGTCGCGCATGCCCTGTCCTTCGACCTGGAACACGCCCACGGTGTCGGCCCGGCTGTAAAGTTCATACGTCGCCGGGTCGTCGAGCGGGATGGCGGAGATGTCGACCTCGACGCCGCGCAGTTTCAGCAGGTCGATGGCGTTCTGGATCACCGTCAGGGTTTTCAGGCCGAGGAAATCGAACTTCACCAGCCCCGCCGGTTCGACCCATTTCATGTTGTACTGGGTCGCCGGCATATCCGAGCGCGGGTCGCGGTACAGCGGCACCAGTTCGATCAGTGGCCGGTCACTGATGACGACACCGGCGGCGTGAGTGGAGGCGTTGCGCAGCAGGCCCTCGATGGTCTCGGCGATGTCGAGCAGCGTGGCGACGTTTTCGTCGCGGCGGGCTTCCTCCTCGATCCTCGGTTCGGCCTTGCGGGCCTCGCGGATCGACATCGGCTTGACGCCCTCGACCGGAATCAGCTTCGACAGGCGGTCGCCCTGGGAATAGGACATTTGCAGGACCCGGGCGACATCACGCACCGCCATCTTCGACAACAGCGTGCCGAAGGTGATGATCTGGGCGACCCGGTCGCGGCCGTATTTCTGCTGGACATAGGCGATGACCTCTTCGCGGCGGTCCTGGCAGAAGTCGATGTCGAAATCCGGCATCGAGATGCGCTCTGGGTTGAGAAACCGCTCGAACAGAAGGCCGTAACGCAATGGATCAAGGTCGGTAATCGTCAAGGCATAAGCGACGAGAGAGCCAGCGCCTGAGCCGCGGCCCGGTCCAACCGGGATGTTGTGTGACTTAGCCCATTTGATGAAGTCGGCGACGATCAGGAAGTAGCCCGGAAAGCCCATCTGTTTGATGACGCCAAGCTCGAACTCGAGGCGCTGTTGGTATTCTTCGATCGGGGCGGCGTGGGGGATGACGGCGAGACGCTCGGCCAGACCCTCGCGGGCCTCGCGGTACAACTCGTCGATCTCGTTGTCGGCGAAACGTGGTAGAATTGGGTCGTGGGTGCGCGGTCGGAAGGCGCAGCGCCGGGCGATCTCGACGGTGTTGGCGATGGCCTCCGGCAGGTCGGCGAACCGCTCGGTCATTTCGGCGGCAGATTTGAAATAATGCTCAGGAGTGAGTTGGCGGCGGTCGGATTCGTTCACATAGCGGCTCTCGCCAATGCAAATGAAGGCGTCGTGGGCCTGGAACATTTCCGGCGCCTCGAAATAGACGTCGTTGGTGGCGACCAGCGGCAGATCGAGGGCGTAGGCGATGTCGATCAATCCCGGCTCGGAGGCTTCCTCCGGGGCGGTACGCAGCGGCCCGCCGCTGCCGTGGCGCTGGATTTCGATATAGAGGCGGTTCGGGAACATCTCCGCCAGTCGCCGCGTCAAGGCCTCGGCCGCCGGGCGGCGGTTGGCCTGGAGGAGCTTGGCCGTAGGGCCACTGGCGCCGCCGGTCAGACAGATGATGCCGTCAGAGCGGGCGGCCAGTGCCTCCAGTGTCACATGGGGGAATTGGGTGGAGTCGGTGTCGAGGAAGGCGCTGGACGACAGCGCCATCAGGTTCAGCCACCCGGCCTCGTTCTGGGCATAGAGGGCGATGGGCGCCGGCTCGACCGGCTTCTCGCCGGGCGCGCTGTCGGCATAGGCAACCGCGAGTTGCAGGCCCATGATCGGCTGGATGCCCGCCCTGGCGCAGTTCTCGGAGAACTCCAGCCCGCCGAACAGATTGTTGGTGTCGGTCACCGCGATGGCGGGGAAGCCGAGCTTTTCGCAAAGGCCGGGCAGCTTCTTCACATGCAGCGCCCCCTCCTTCAGCGAGTAGGCGGAATGGACGCGGAGGTGGATGAAGCTGGGGGAATCGGTCATGGGTGGAGGTTAGCGGGGATTGGCTTGCGGAGAAATGGTTCGGCGGGGTCTCGGAACGGGTTTGGTTCGTTTTAGGGTCATGCCTATAAACCGAGCGAAAGCGTCAGATGGCCGCTTCGAGCCATTGAGCGGACCTCGCAGGGCGTTCTCTCATGACTGCCGTGTGCCAAATCCCGCCTTCGCAGCCGGTCGGCAATACGCCATCTCATCCCCCAGGCTCCATGAAATATCTCTCACTCGACGACGCCGTCGCTTTTAAATTGCGTGTACCGTGGCAGATCGTCAGTGGTCTCAAGCCACGAGAGGCGATGAGATCGCCAAATATGAAACTCGGGTGGCAACGCCTCGGGGTTATCAAACGACGCGAGCGCGACATACACTTCTTCGGGAAATCGTTGGTCGGAAAGCGTCAGCGGGGTGCCACAACGCCCGCAAAAGGTCCGCATAACTCCCGGGGACGAACCATAAGCGGTCGGACTACCTTCAACAATCGCTAGCGCATCTTGTTCGAAGGCGGCCCAAGCCATCAACGGCGCTCCCGCCAAGCGTCGGCAACTTCGACAATGGCAAAACTCAACCAGCACCGATTGCCCTGCCGCTTTGAACTTCACCTCGCCACAATGGCATCTGCCTTCGTGTATCGCATCCATTTCAATCCTCCTGCCATTCTCCCGTGAGCCGGCCCGGAACCCTTGGGGCCTACATCAGTCGCCTGGAGAAACAATACGGTGTTGATGCAGACAGCTACCTCAGCAAGGTATAGCCACCGCATCCAAAACAGAAGGTTTGGGTCAAACCCGGTAATCTGAGCGATTTCGTCGGATGACCGCAATTTCCCGCGTTGCTGCCGTGGATAGCCTGCGCAGCTAACGACCGCTCCGAGCCCGTTTTGACCCTTGCCATCTCTGCATCTTGGCTCGGAATCAAGGGCGAAGCCCGCCGGGCCGCGCCCTCCCTCCGCCCGGGAGGGCGCATGCAGCCTCGCACGAAGCTCATATGGCGCGGGGGGTGCCGCCATAAAGGGACAAGCACAAAGGCCGTGTGCGCCCACCCGAGCGAGGGCGCGGCCCTCCGCCGTGTCTGGCTGGCCAATGCCTGCCTCGTCCCGCACTGCCGCCATTGTGCCGAACAGGATTCCCCTTCGCCGCCTGTTGTGATTTATGATGGCAGGGAGGAGTGCCCATGTCGCGCTTGTTTTGGCTCGCCCAGGGGCAACCTGATCGCATCGAGCCTTTCTTCTCAAAGGAGCGGGGCGTTAGACGCTTCACCGCGGCTGGGCGTGTTCCAGAGCGCAGTTGACCCAAGTCAAAGCCCGCCCCTGCCGGTGGCGGTATCTGGGGGGATGGCCGCCGATACGATCTCATCTTCGATTCGTCCGCTGGACGGGCCCGGCGCGCTGCTGCGGCTGGCGCCGGTGCCGTTGTTCCCACTTCAGCCGCTGCTCGGCCGGATTGTCCGCAAGATCGCGGCGCTGCGGCCGGAGATCTTCGACCGCATCGGTCCGCATACGGCCAAGTGCTTCATCATCGACCCCGAAAACATGCCGTTTGTCCTGGTGCTGCACCCGGACCCCGAACGGCCACGACTGCGCGCGGCGCTGTTCTTTACTCGCGAACTGGTGATCGAGGGCGACACAGAGGCGGCGGTCTGTCTGCGCAACGCGCTGGACGATCTGGACGGCAGCATCGCCGACGATATTGCCGATATGTTCGGCCCGCCCGGCCGGGCGGCACTGGCCCTGTTGCGCCGGGTCGGCAACCATGATGACGGGAGAGGACACGATCCGGCCTGAACTGGTTTGCCCGGCGGGAACGCCGGCCTCGTTGCGCGCTGCGGTCGATGCCGGGGCGGATGCGGTCTATTGCGGCTTTCAGAACGCCACCAACGCGCGGAACTTCCCTGGCCTCAATTTCACTCTGATGGAGCTGGAACACAGCGTTGCCTATGCGCACAAAAATGGTGCCAAGGTGTTGCTGGCGGTCAACTCGTTCCCGCCGGCCGGGCAAACCGCGCTGTGGAAACAGGCGGTCGACGATGGGGTGCGGCTGGGCGCCGACGCCCTGATCGTCGCCGATATCGGGGTGGCGCATTACGCCGCGACCCATCACCCGGAGCAGCGGTTGCATCTGTCGGTGCAGGCCGGGGCGCCCTCGGTCGAGGCGATCCGGTTTTACACCGAGGAGTTCGGCATTAAACGGGTGGTGCTGCCGCGCATCCTGACCATCCCCGAGATCAAGGCGCTGCATGCCGAGATCGGCTGCGAGATCGAATGCTTCATCTTCGGCAACCACGGCCTGATGGCCGAGGGGCGTTGCAGTCTGACCAACTATATCACCGGGCTGTCAACCAACATGGACGGGGTCTGCTCGCCCGCCGCTAATGTCGAATATATCGAAGACGCGCAGCGCAATCTTACGGTCAAGCTTGGCGGGTTCACCTTGGACTGCTTCGCCTGCGGTGCCATGGCGGGATACCCGACGATCTGCAAGGGCCGCTACATGGCGCCGCATCGCGACGACGCCTATTACGCCTTTGAGGAGCCGCTGAGTCTGAACCTGGCGGAGCTGCTGCCGGACCTGGTGAAGGCTGGCGTCACCGCCTTCAAGATCGAAGGCCGGCAACGCTCACGGGCCTATGTGAAGGCGGTAGTCACCGCTTGGCGGGCGGCGGTGGACAATATCATGGCCGGGCGGGAGCCACGGATCGCCGACCTGCTGGCCTTCACCGAGGGACACAAGCAGACCCAGGGTGCCGCTGCCAGCAAGCGATGGAGGTAAGAGGGTGGGTACGCAACTGACAATCGGCCCGAACCTGTTCCATCGGCCTGCCGAGCAAAAGCGCGACTTCTATTTCCGTATTGCTGACGAGGCGCCGGTTGATACCGTGTATCTGGGCGAGGTGGTCTGCTCGAAGCGCGAGCCGTTCTTCGCGCCACATTATCCGGAAGTAGCCGCGAGGTTGAAGAATGCGGGCAAGACGGTGGTGTTCTCGACGCTGGCCGAGGCGATGATCAAGCGCGAGCGCAAGATGATCGCCGAGATCTGCGGCCAGGACGACTTCCCGGTCGAGGCAAACGACGACGCGGCGCTTTATCACCTGCGCGGCAAGCCGCATCGGGTCGGCCCTTTCGTCAATGTCTACAACGAGGATACGCTGGCCTTCCTGGCGGCCAAGGGGGCGACGCATGTCACCCTGCCGCAGGAACTGCCCGCCGGGGCGCTGGCGTTGCTGGGCGATGCGGCGAGGGAACTGGGGGTCGGGTTGGAGGTGCAGGTGCATGGCCGCATTCCGCTGGCGCTGTCGGCGCGGTGCTATCACGCCCGCGCCCATGGCCGGGTGAAGGACAATTGCCAGCTGATCTGCGAGCAGGATCCGGACGGCATGGAGCTGAAGACGCTGGACGGGCAACCCTTCCTGATCGTCAATGGCATCCAGACCTTATCGCAGACCTGCCTCAACCTGGCGCATGAACTGGAGGCATTGACCGGAATGGGGATCGGCGCCTTCCGGCTGTCGCCGCAGAGTGGCGACATGGTCGAGACCGCCCGGATTTTTCGCGCCCTGGCAGACCTAGAGATTTCGGCGGAGGAGGCCACGGCACGGCTGGGCAAGACGGGCTTTGACGCTCCATTCTCAAATGGCTTCTACCATCAGCGCGAAGGTTATCAATGGGGCGCTGCACCCGGGCCACACTGAGCTGGGCAATCAACGATGCTCAATCCATCGGAAGCTCGGCCGTGTGCTGAGCCGCGATATCGGCCTCGAGCCATTCTCTTCGTCTCATCCGGCTGATCGATCTGTTGGTAGGCGATCAGCAGGTCGGGCAGGCCAAGCCCTGGGTTGCGGGCGTGATAGGCCTCAATTGCGTCAATTTCTCCGTCGAACCGCTCTGCCAGTCGATAGGCGTTCCCAAGATGGCCGAGGTAGTAGCCGGCATAGTAACGGCTGAGGGTCCGCACGTTCACGCCCCGCGACGCCACGCCGCTTGTCCGCGCCCCGGCACCGGTCTAAATCCCCCTGTACCAGCGCAGGGAGCCTCAGATGATCGGACGCCTGAACCACGTGGCCATCGCGGTGCCCGATCTAGCCGCCGCCTCGGCCCTATACCGCGACACCCTGGGCGCCAAGGTCGGCGCGCCGCAGGACGAGCCCGACCACGGCGTCACCGTCGTCTTCATCGAACTGCCCAACACTAAGATCGAGCTATTGTATCCCCTCGGCGACAACTCACCGATCCAGGGGTTCCTCGACAAGAACCCCTCTGGCGGCATTCACCATCTCTGCTACGAAGTCGATGATATCCTCGCCGCCCGCGACCGCCTGAAAGCCACCGGCGCCCGCGTCCTCGGCTCTGGCGAGCCGAAAATCGGCGCCCATGGCAAGCCGGTGCTGTTCCTGCACCCGAAAGACTTCACCGGCACCCTGGTTGAACTGGAGCAGATCTGAAATGTCGATAACCTCCGCCATCGTGCTCTACTGTGTGATCTGGGCGATCCTGTTCTACATGATCAACCCGCTATGGCAGACCAGCCAGTCCGAGGACGGCAAGGTGACCCCCGGCACCCCGCCCGGCGCGCCCATCGACCCGATGATCCGCAAGAAGGCGATCATCACCACGGCGATCGCGACGGTGCTGTTCGTCCTGGCGATCCTCACGCTGGAATACGGCTGGATCACGCTTGACAATATCAGCTTCCTGAAGGCTCCGTCTGAAGGCGGCTAGAGCATTTTCCAGCTAAGGCGACCAGCCTTAGCGTCGCGAAAATGCGACCAGTCAGCAAGATAGAGCAGGAGCCATGAATCGGAGATCATGGATCATGCTCTAGCCTGATCGCGCTGCGCCAGCCGATGGTACATGTGGGTGTAGGTCGCCACCCCCAGCAACGGCACGATCAGGTTCACCACCGGCACGCTTAACGGCACCGCCATCAGCGACCCCGCCAGCCAGACGCGCCATGAATACTTGCCCCGCAAGCGCCCGGCTTCCCCGGCCGCCAGGCGGCGCTGCGCCACCAATTCGAAATACTCACGCCCGAACAGGTAGCCATTGACGATCCAGAACACCAAAGGCGCGAACGGGCCGGAGATCAGATAAAGGATCATCGCCACCAGATTGACGGCGAGCACGATCAGGGTGAACTTCAGGCCGCTACCCAGTGCCTCGCCCAGCCCCATCGCGCGGCCCGGCGGCAACCCTGGATAGTGCCGCGCCTCGACGGCCTCGACGATCCGGTCGAGATATAGGTTCACGAACATCGCCGCCACCGGGAACATCAGGAAGGCCGACAGCCATACCATCGCCCCCAACGCGAACCCGCGCACCGCGGTGAACGGCGTCGCCACCGCCCCGATCCACGGCAGATCGAAGCTTGGCGGCAGCAATCCAACCAGCCAGATCGCCCCCAATGACACAAGCGCCATCAACCCCAGTGTCAGTGCGACCGCCCGCAGCAGGACACCGACAAAGCGGGCATCGAACACCTGCCCGACCGCGCGCATGAAGTCGTTGATCACGCCCACGTGGTCAGCGCCGTCAAATCCGGCCTTGGCCGGTCCAGCGGCACCACCGTTTCGGTGCCGATATGGATGAAACCTGCCACGACCTCACCCTCGACGCACCCCAGCATCTCGCGCCGGAACACCGGATCATAAGCCATCGGGCCGGTCAGCCAGTTCGCCCCCCAGCCGCTCGCCAGCGCTGCATTCACCATCGCCAGACACACCGCCCCAGCCGATAGCTGCTGCTCCCACAACGGAATCTTATCCGATGGTTTTGGGCTCGAGATCACCGCGACGATCACGTCACCCTGTCCAAACGCCGCCACGGTCTTCGCCGTGCGGCTCTCATCCAGCCCCAACGCCGTGGCGCGGTCCAAAGTCACTGCCGCCGCCTTGCCACGCGCCGCGCCCTCGATCACCACAAAGCGCCACGGCTCGAGCTTGCCATGATCCGGGCTGCGCGCCGCCGCAGTCAGGATCCGCTCCAGCCCAGCGCGGTCAGGCCCGCCAACCCCCAACGTCTTGGCCGAACGCGAGCGGCGCGACAACAGGAACTCCATGGCAGCAGGGCAGGGGTCGGGCATAGAGATCTCCAAATTCAGCCAACATTCACCAAAACCGGACCGGTCAGCGCGCTCAACGATTGCTTCTGTTTGCCCGCCGCATCGAAATTCGCCGGGTCGAGCCAAGTCTCGAACGCCGCCTTCAGCGCCGGCCACTCACTGTCGATCGCCGCATACCAGGCGGTATCGCGGTTGCGGCCACGATAGGACGTCGCCTGGCGAAACACCCCTTCATAGGACAACCCCAGCCGCTGTGCCGCCCGGCGCGACGGCATATTCACGGAATCGCATTTCCACTCATAGCGGCGGTAGCCCGCAACGAACGCCCATTGCATCATCAGATACATCGCCTCGGTCGCCCCCGGCGTCCGCTGCAGCAACGGCGAGAAGTTGATATGCCCAACCTCGATCGAGCCAGCAGCAGGCGTAATCCGCATATAGCTCGCCACCCCGACGGCCTGCCCATCGGACTGCCGCACCACCGCATAGAACAGCGGGTCGCCGTCTCGGGTCATCTCGCCGACCCAACCCTGATAGGCCGCCAGGCAGTCGAACGGGCCATAAGGCAGATAGGTCCAATTCCGCCCATCCGGGCCGCTCTCGTTGGCGCCGTGCAGCGCTTCCGCATGCGCTACCACCAGCGGCTCCAGCCGCACCAACCGCCCCTCCATCACTGCGCGGATCGGGCGCGGCGGCACGGTCCAGCCTTCGGGCATGGGCGCGCCAATCGGGTCGCCGAGTTCACTGGTATGGGTCATCTGAAATCTCCGTTGCCTCGCCCGCCATATTGGCCGGATTCGCCGCGGCGTCCACCCCCGCCCTTACGTCCCGGTCGCCGCCCGCATCACCGCGATCAGCGCCGCTTTTTCCTCGAAGCCGACGCCGGGGCACTGGTGCAACCCTACCATACTGTCCTCGACCCGCACGCCATCGGCAAACCCACCGAATGGGTGGAACACGTCCGGATAGCTCTCGTTGCCGCCCAACCCCAGCCCGGCGGCGATGTTGAGGGCCATCTGGTGGCCACCATGAGGGATGCAGTTGGCCCGCGAAAATCCATACTCCGGCAACAGGTCCAGGGTCCGTTTGTATTCGACCAGCCCATAGGACAGCGCCGGGTCGAACTGCAGCCAATCCCGGTCCGGCCGCATGCCGCCATGGCGCAGCAGATTGCGCGCGTCCTGATGACTGAACAGGTTCTCGCCGGTCGCCATTGGCCCGCCATAGTGCTCGGCCAATTCGGCCTGCAACGCATAGTCCAGCGGATCACCGGCCTCCTCGTACCAGAACAACCCATAGGGCTCGAGCGCCTCGGCATAGGCGACAGCCGTTTCCAAATCGAACCGCCCATTGGCGTCAACTGCCAGGTTCTTACCATCGCCAACCACCTCCAGCGCCGCCTCGATCCGGGCGATGTCCGCATCCAACCCGGCACCACCGATCTTGATCTTGCAAACCCGGTACCCCCGGTCGCGATAAGACCGCAACTCGGCCTGCAACTCCGCCAACCCCTTGCCCGGATAATAATAGCCACCCGCCGCATAGGTAAAAACCCGCTCCTGCACCGTGCCGCCACTCCACCGGTCGGCAATCAACCGCCACAGCGGCACGCCGGCCAGCTTCGCCGCCAGGTCCCACAGCGCCATATCCAGCACCCCGACGGCAACCGACCGCTCGCCATGCCCGCCCGGCTTCTCGTTCGCCATCATCAACGGCCAGGCGCGGCCTGGATCGATCTTGCCGTCCTCGCCCAACAGCGCCTCCGGCTCCGCCCCGGACAGCCGCGGAACGAACCGCTCGTCCAGCAACCCCTTGCAGGCATAGCGCCCATTCGAGTTGAACCCGTAACCAACCACCGGCTTGCCATCCCTCACCACATCCGAGACCAACGCCACCACGCTGGCGGTCATCTTCGAGAAATCGATATAGGCATTGGCGATAGCCGACGAGATCGGCACCACGGCGTTGCGGATTTCGGTGATCTTGGGCATTTTGGGTGCTTTCTGACGGCTGCGACGGGAATAACCCCGATACGCTCCTCAATTCAAGCACTTGGCCTCGGAAATGATTTCAACGTGGCGCGTCCAGTTCCGACCAGCGTCAATTGAAAAAACCTTGATCCACTCGACAATGCCCGGAACTTGCGTCTCCGTCTCAGCATTTGCCTCGAGGTCGATGTTTCCCTGCGCTACGGCGGCGGGCTCGGTCGAGGATTTCGGTGCCAACATTCGCTTCGGTCCACCGGCCTCATCTGTCTGATTTAAAAGTTGTGGCCGGCTGAACGATGGAACGTCGCCCTCCTTGCCGGGCGCCACCTTGCGCGAGGGTTGGGATCGCACAACTGCCGTCCCCTTGGCGCGCGCCAGTCCCTGATTCAAATAGTCCAGCAAATAGTCGGCATCCGACGGTGGCAGGAAATACTGCGACTTGTATGGGCCAGTAATATCCGAGAAGTGCTGGCCATTCGGTGAGAAAATCATTGATCGCGGGATATAACCGCCATCCGGCCGATGTGGCTTATCCCGTTAACTCAGGTTCGTCTATATGTGGTAACTGCGGTTGAACGTCCTTTCGGGGGTTGCCGCGTTTGATGATGTCCCAATAGCCCGCAGGCTG
>DATLAW010000009.1:0-16327 GCA_035527255.1 Thermohalobaculum sp.
TCTTCAATGCAGCGATGAAAGCGACGGCGAATGTCGAGCGAAAGCGGCATGGGCATCGGCAGATCCTCCTGAAAAGGATGAATCACAAAACCAAGCCAGTGGGAATCCCAAAAGATTCAACATTTGATCGAAATGCTCTAATGTGCCGATCGGGGTGGCTTTTGGATTGATTGACCAGATCGCGATACCGCGCCCGATGGAAATCAGGCCGAGCGCAAAAACAGCCGCCGCGCCCCCGAGCCAGAATATGAGTAGGCTTGCCCAGAACCCGGCGCCGGCAAAGGCCGCAACAACAGCGACTGTGGCCGCGAGGCCATAACTCGAGATCAGGAGGCGAAGCAGTGACGGTCGCTCGTCGCGCTGGATTTGTGGCTTCAAACGCCAATCAAAATCATTGCAGTGCGGCATCCATTGCCCCCGAGCCGTTCTGGGTCACGTTTTGCGACACCGGTTAAGCACGACCGTATCATAATTAGTTGCCAAAAGCTAATGGCCAAATTATGAATGCGGTTAATATCAAGGTAAATACTTTTATGGAGTGATGAATTATATATTAATAGTTGTGGTCTTATGGTTGTATTCAACTTTTACGTGTATTTATTGAAATGGGAATGGGTGAAAATTTGCCCATCATTTTGCCCCATCATTTGCAATGACGGCTAATCCCGGTGAACGGCAGCGTCCCACCACCAAGCCGGTGAATGCACGGTCATCGGCAGTTGTTGCAAACCTACCTGTGTCGCGACGGAATGCGATTGCCTCCTCGGTGCGCAACGTTGATGCCGGTCCGCGCCACCTGCCGCTCAGGCTATATCTATATCGATAATTTGGCGGCGGACCGAGTAATTGACGCTCAGAAATCACGACGCTATCGTGACCTCGCACATTGAGCGAAGATTACAATCATGCGGGCAATTAGTCTTCGCGGTTTCTTGGTGCCGAGAGAGATATGCACAGCAGCCCGAATTTGAAGGGAACGCCAATGAAGACGCTAATATCCTTAGTGGCGGGAGCTGCGCTGATCGCGACGGCCACCGCAGCTCGTGCACAATCGGCAGCCGATCGGGCGGTCGAGGCCGCCAAGAAATACGCCGGATCCGAAATCAGTATCGTTTGGGAGGCCGGGCTGCAATCGCTCGATCCGCTGAACTTCTCGGGGCCAAAATGGGAGGAGCTTACGGGGATTAAGGTCAAGGTCATCGAGGTTCCGACGTCCGAGATGTTCACCAAGATCCTGCAGGAGCATCGCGCCGGAACCGGCGCCTATGACGCGCTGAACGTAATCCCCAGCTGGATGCCCGATCTGGTGAACGCCGGGGCGCTGGAAGAACTTGACGCCTATGTCGACAAATATGGCTACCGCGCCGAGCTGGATTCCATCGCGCCAACGTACCGCGACAATCAGATGAAGGTCGACGGCAAGATCTATGGGTTCCCTGACGACGGTGACCTTTTCATCCTGTATTATCGCAAGGATCTGTTTGAAGATCCCGCCAATATGGCGGAGTTCAAAGCCAAGCACGGCTATGACCTGGCGGCGCCGGTGACCTGGGAGCAATACGCCGATATCGGCCAGTTCTTCACCGATAAATTCGCCCCGAAGATTTATGGCGCCGGCCAATTCCGTCAGCCGGCTTACGGCATCTGGATGTTCGAGGAACGGTTCCGCAATACCGGCGGCAAGTTCTTCGACGCCGATACGATGCGGGCGACCGTCAACGGAGACATTGGGGTGGCGGCCTTCGAAGGCATGCGCAACGACAATAAATTCATGCCCCCCGGTGTTGAAAGCTGGGGCTTCGTCGAGGCGCTGAGTGCGTTTCTTGCGGGCGATATTGCCATGACCATCTCGTGGCCGCCGTTCGGTCGCTGGGCCGCCGGTTACGGCACCGATGACAGCGCGCTGTCCTGGGTGCCTAAAACCACAATCGCCGACAAGGTGGGCTACGCCCTGCCACCCGGCGGCTCGCCGCAGCTTGCTGCCGGATTCTCGCTGTCGGTCTCGTCATCGAGCCCCGACAAGGAGGCGGCCTATCTGTTCATCCAGTGGCTGAACAGCGAGGAAATCAGTCTGCAGCGGGTCCAGCTTCCCTATGCGCTGCGCGACCCGTTCCGCGAATCCCACTTCACCAACCCGGAATACCTTTCGCGGTGGAAGGATGCGCCGGCCTATCTGAAGACGTTGCGTGCAGGCGCCGATTCCGGCCTGCTGGACTTGTCGATCCTGCAGATCGACAAGTATGAAGAAGTGCTGCGGCAGGCGACATCCCGGTTGTGGGGTGGCGAGGACTCGCAAGCCATCCTCAACGACGTAGCGACGCAGTGGGATGCGCTGACCGACCGGATCGGTGTTGACAAGCAACGCGCGGCCTATACCGACTGGGCGTCGAAGCCCAACGCCTATCCGAACTGAGGTCGATAATGTGCGGCGGGGGCTATCGCCTCCGCCGTCGATGTCCTGATGTCTTCGCAGAGACCGCCATTTCATGAGCACCCTGGCCAATGATAGCGGCAGCCGGATGAACCGGTTTGCCGACCGAAATTTCAAATATCTGGTGATCGCGCCGGCCGTTCTGATCCTGCTGCTGTTTGGCATATTTCCACTGGTCTACACGCTGCTGGTCAGCTTCCAGAACATCAATATGATGGAAACCGACACGTCGTTCAGCGGGCTTCTGCAGTACCGGCAGCTGTTTTCGGATATCCGGCTGTGGGAATCGCTGGGCCATACCCTGTTGATCGTGGCCATCGCCTTGCCGATCGAGCTGATCGCCGGGCTGATGATGGCGTTGTTGTTTCTGGACCGGATGCCGGGGCGTCAGATATTCGTGGCCTTGCTGGTGTTGCCGACCATGATCGCGCCAATTGTCGCCGGGGCGACCTGGCGGCTGTTGTTCGACAACCGGTTTGGGCCGATCAACCAGGTTCTGGGCTGGATCACCGGCGAGCCGCAGGCAATCCTCTGGACCATCAGGCCGGAGTATGTGTACCCCGCGATTTTCATCGCCGAGGTTTGGCAGTGGACCCCATTCATGTTTCTGATCCTGCTGGCGGCGATGTCCAATGTCGATACCAGCCTGACCGAGGCGGCGGAGATCGACGGGGCTTCGCGATTGCGGATTTTTTTCAAGATCATGCTGCCAGCGATCTGGTCGGTGATGACCATTGCGCTGTTGATCCGGGGCCTGGATCTGTTCCGGATTTTCGACGTTATCTGGGCGTTGACCCAAGGCGGCCCCGGCACCAAGACCGAGACCATATCGATCTATGCCTATATTCAAGGGTTTCGCCAGTTCGAGACCAGCTACACAGCGGCAATGGCCTTTCTGGTTATCTTCTTGCTGACGATCGCCGTGATGTTCGCGCTAAAGCGCATGGAGTTCGTGCGATGAGCGCCGCCGCCGCCCGGCGCAGGCTTTCGCGCCGCCGCGCCTGGCGCCTGGCCTTTCGCTATCTCGCGGCGGTCGCGCTGACGGTGGTCTTCCTGTTTCCGATCTATTGGCTATTTTCAATCTCTCTGAAGACCCCGGACGAGATTTTCGCCTCGCCTCCGGCGTGGTATCCGGCCTCGATCCAGTTCGACAACTTCAAGGTGCTGTTCAAGGATGGCGATGCCACCACGGTCTGGAACAGCCTGTTCATCGCGGGTACCTCGACGGCGCTGGCGATGTTCCTCGGCACGCTGTGCGCTTATTCGCTGGCCCGGTTCAAGACTGGCGGCGACAATCTGGCGATATGGATCATCTCGCAGCGGATGATCCCGCCAATTGTCGTCGTGTTCCCGTTGTTCCTGCTCTATGTCTGGCTGGGTTGGGTCGATACCTATCACGGTCTGATCCTGCTCTACACAGCGTTCAACCTGCCTTATGTCATCTGGATGATGCGCGGTTATATCGAGGACATACCGATCGAACTTGAGGAAAGTGCCTTGGTCGATGGCTGCACCCGGTGGCAGGTGCTGGTCAAGGTGGTGTTTCCGATGGCCCGCACCGGGTTGTTCGCCACCGCCGTTTTCACCTTCGTGTTCGCCTGGAACGACTTCATCTTCGCGCTGGTTATGACCCGCAGCGAGGTGACGACCTATCCGGTGCAGGTTACGCATTATTTTGGCGGGCAATCGAATTTCTGGGCGAAAATCGCGGCGATGAGCGTTTTGGGCGCGGCACCGGTTTTCGTCGCGGTGGCTTTCTTGCAGCGCTATCTTGTGCGCGGCATCTCGATGGGCGCGGTCAAGGGGTAGCGAATGGCACGGTTGAAGATCACCGGGCTGAAGAAGTCCTACGGCGCCACCCCGGCGGTGCGGGGCGTCGATCTGGACATTCCCGAGGGCGAGTTCACCGTACTGGTCGGCCCGTCCGGCTGCGGAAAATCCACGCTTCTGCGCACCATCGCCGGGCTGGAGGACGCCGACGAGGGCACGATCGAGATCGACGGCGAGGTGGTGAATGCGGTCCGCCCGCGTGACCGCAATATCGCGATGGTGTTCCAAAATTACGCGCTCTACCCCTATATGAGCGTCTTTGAGAACATCGCCTTCGGGCTGCGCGCCCGTAAAACCCCCAACGCGGCGGTGACGACACAGGTGCATCAAGCGGCGGAAATGCTCGGCATCACCGCGCTTCTTGCGCGGCTGCCGCGCGAACTATCTGGCGGCCAGCGCCAGCGGGTTGCGATTGGCCGGGCGATCGTGCGCGAGGCGCGGCTATACCTGTTCGACGAGCCACTTTCCAACCTCGACGCCCAGCTTCGCGACGAGATGCGGGGCGAGATCAAGCGACTACATCAGGAGATTGGCAAGACGATGATCTATGTCACTCACGATCAGATCGAGGCGATGACGCTGGCCGACCGCATCGTTCTGTTGAAGGACGGGCTGATCGAACAGCAGGGCGCGCCGCTGGAGCTGTTCGACCGCCCGGCGACGCGTTTCGTCGCTGGTTTCCTTGGGTCTCCCTCAATGAACTTCGTCCCGGCGACGTTGGAGCAGACCGGCGATACGTTGGTGGTGATCTTTGCGGACGGAACGTCGTTGGCGCTGCCCGCGTCGCGTGCCGCCGCATTGGCAGGGCGCATCGGCGGAGAGATTATCTTCGGTGTCCGGCCCGAGCATATCTCGAAGGCCGGCAACGGTGTGGCGCGCGACAGCCACGCACCTCTGAACGTGACCATCGACCTGGTGCAGCCAACTGGTTCGCGCACCTATGTGATCTTCCAGTTAGGCGCCACTGCGGCCGTCGCCGAGTTGGAGGTGCATGACGTCGAGCGCCCCGGCGAGCACCTAACGCTGCTGGTCGATATGAACCGGGTGGTTATCATTGACCCAAAAACCGATCTGGTAATCTCACATATCGGTTCTGCCGCTTCTGCCGCCTGACGCCTGGGGACACAACCATGACTGTTTCACCGTCGCTCGCAGTCAAACTGTTTGGCACCGATGAGCCTGCGCCCCAGACCCGTGTTCTGCGGGCCGGGCCGCTGACGGCGGAACTGGACGCGGGCAACCTGCGCTACATCCGGTTTGGCGGCCGCGAGGCCATTCGGGCAATCGCCTATGTGGTGCGCGATCAGTATTGGGGAACGTTCAACGTCTCGATCACCGATTTCGCAGTTGAGGAACTAAGCGACAGCTTCACAGTTTCCTACACCGGGAATTGCGCTGGCGGCGGCCAAAGTTTCACCTATCGTGCCAGCATCAAGGGCGCATCCAATGGCGACCTCAGCTTCACGGCGACCGGCGCTGGTGACACCGACTTCGTGACCAACCGCACCGGCTTTGTGGTTCTGCACGGCGTCGAGGGCATTGCCGGGCAGCCGGTTACTGTCGAGCATGTGGACGGGACCGTTGAGCAGACGGTGTTCCCGGAGCAGATCGACCCCAAGCAGCCGATCATGGATATCCGCGCGCTAACCCATACCGTGGCCCCCGGCCTCCGGGTCAGATGCGCCATGCTGGGCGACACATTCGAGATGGAGGATCAGCGCAACTGGACCGACGCCTCGTACAAAACTTATGTTCGCCCGCTGGCATTGCCGATGCCATATACCCTGACGGCGGGCGAGGATGTGACCCAGTCGGTCGAGCTTTCCTTTACCGAATCAGCGCCGGGAGCGACAACCACAGCGAGCCAAAGCGTCGTCGTCACGGTTGGTGAACTGGCGGGAAAAATGCCCGAGATCGGCATGTCCCTGGAGGCGCGGCATATCAAGGCGACGCTGGGGGTCGATCTGGCCAAGCTTTCGCCAGCATTCGTAAGCCTATACCTCAACGCCCGCGAGCAAATACCCGACGATTTCTGGGCTGACATTCACCAGATCGGCCAGACCATCGGCACACCGCTGTCGATTGAGCTGGTGGTGCGCCATGCCTCGGCCGAGCGGGATATCGCCAACGCCCTGGAAGCGGCCAAGGCGGCTGGCGTTGAATTCGCCGACATTGCCGTCTCGCTCGACACCGACCTCGGTTTTGTCATGCCCGGTACGGTATTTTCCGACACCAAGGAATTCGATGCCCTGTTCGCCGCCGCCCGCGCCCATGGGCGGGGTGCACGTATCGGCGGCGGCAACTTCGTCTATTTCACCGAGCTTAACCGCAAGCCGGTTCCGACCCGCGATCTGGACTTCGTGATGCATGGCACATCGGCGCTGATCCATGCCGCCGATGACCGCTCGGTGACCGAGACGCTGGAATGTCTGCCCTATATCTTCGGTTCGATCCGGGCGCAGTATCCCGGCGTTCCCTACCGGATCAGCCCGGCCGGGATCGGATCTCGTCTCAGCCCGTTCGGCAACGATCCGACGCCGAACCCCGATGCAAACCGAGTGACCATGACCCGTGCCGACCCCAGGCAGCGTGGCCTTCTGGGTGCTGCCTGGCATCTCGGCTATGTGGCTCGTGCGGCCGCGGGGGGAGTGGATTCGCTCACCATCGGCGCGCCGACCGGTGAATTCGGCCTGCTTTATTCGCAGGCATCCCACAGCCAGCCCTGGTACGACGAGGCCGGTGGCGTTGTCGGTGGCGTTTTCCCGGCATTTCATGTGATGCGGGGCCTGTATCAGGCCTCCGGCGCCAACCGGCGCGCCACCACCAGCAGCGCCCCCCGCGACGTTCAGGCGTTGGCGTTCGAGACACCGCGCGGCGCGGAAATCTGGCTCGCCAATCTCACTGGTGAGACCATCGGGGTTCGCCTGGAGGGCGCCGCGCCAGCCCAAATCTGGACCCTCGACGCCGACACATTCGAGCACTGCGCCGGCGCCGAGGGGTTCGCGAAAACCGGCACCAGTTTCACCGGCCCGTTGAAGTTGGAACCCTACGCCGTCGTAGTACTGGGTGCGGCACCGGGGCAATAAGGGAGGAAGACCATGCGAAGCACAGATCTCAAGGCCATGACGCAGACGCGCGACCTGAAGGCCGGTCATTTCGTTTTCGAGTTCGCCACACCGGGTATCGGCCACATCATCAAGCAGGCGGGAGGCGAGTTTGTGCTGCTCGATACCGAGCACAGCGGCTTTGGCTTCGAGACCGTCAAGAGCTTGCTTCAGTACTTCAAGGCGGCCGACCTGCCAGCGATCGTCCGGGTGCCATCGTCCGATTACAAAGACATCGCGCGCGCCTGCGATGCCGGAGCCGAGGGAGTAATGCTGCCAATGGTGGGAACGGCGGCGCAGGCGAAAAGCATCGTACAGTCGATGAAATACACCCCGCGCGGTGGCCGGGGGGTGATCGTGCGCGCGGCACTTGACGACTATGCGCCCGGCGACGTCATGGCGAAGCTCGCTACTGCCAACGCGCGCACCACGCTGTTCGCGCAGATCGAAACCGAGGAGGGGGTCGAGAACGCCGCCGAAATCGCCGCCGTCGATGGGGTCGATTGCCTGTGGGTCGGGCATTTTGATCTGTCCTGTTCGCTCGGCATCCCGGCCCAGTTCGATCACCCGAAATTCGTCGCTGCGAACCAGAGGGTCGTCGATGGCGCCAAAGCGGCGGGCAAGTCGCTTGGGCGGCTGGTTCCCGATATTGCCAGCGGCGTGTCGCTGTACAAGCAGGGCTTTGACTTCATCGCCTACTCCGCCGACGCTTGGGTGCTTGGCGATGCACTGGCGGCGGCGCTGGCGGATATCCGCAGCCAGGTTTGAAGGGGAGGGGCAAATGATCAAACGGATCGCATTGAGCGGTGATTTCTTTGACCAGACGGGTGCGCCCGTCTTCCCGATGTTTGACCTTAACCCGTTGAAGGAACGCGATGACATCGAGCTGGTGATCTTCGAATCCGTGGGCGAAATCCGGGCGGATCAGCTTCGCGGCGTCGATGCCCTGATCCTGCTACAGCCGAAGATTTCTACCGCCAGCCTTGAGGGAAACCACCGACTGGCAATGGTCGCCAGGTTTGGCGTCGGTTACGACAACGTCGACGTTGCCGCATGCTCGGCGGCTCATGTCGCGGTGGTCATCACCCCGGACGGAGTGCGCCGCCCGGTGGCGGTATCAATCCTGACGCTGATGATGGCGCTGACCGGAAATCTGATGATCAAGAACCGGCTGACCCGCGAAGGACCGGAACGGTTTGCCCAGCGGATTGACCATATGGGTTTTGGGTTGGTTGGCCGCACGCTCGGCTCGGTCGGGATTGGCAATATCGGGGCCGAGATGTTCCGGCTCGCACGTCCGCTGGATATGCGGTTCATCGCCTATGATCCCTATGTCGATCAGAAGACGGCGGCCGAACTCGGGGTCGAGTTGGTCGGGTTGGATGACGTGTTCAGCCGGGCGGATGTCGTTGCGATCAATTGCCCGCTGTCCGAAGACACCACGCGGCTGGTGAACGCCGAGCGACTAGCGCTGATGAAGCCGACCGCCTATCTGATCAACACGGCGCGCGGTCCGATCGTCGATCAGGCGGCGCTGACCGAGACTCTGACTGCCAGGCGGATCGCCGGCGCCGGGCTGGATGTCCTCGAGCAGGAGCCGCCGGACCCTGATGACCCGATCCTGAAGCTCGACAACGTGATCCTCACGCCGCACGCGCTGTGCTGGACCGATCAATGTTTCGCCGGTAACGGCGCCGCCGACGTCCAGGCCGTCTGCGATCTGATCAAGGGCTTCGTTCCACGTGGAATCGTCAACGCCGCCATCGTCGACGATCCTGTATGGCGAGAGAAATTGGGAAGCTAAACGGCACTGGCAAGTTAATCGGCCGGTCTCGACCGACGCGGTCGGTGGTTTTGCATCATATTGCGTAACTCCGCTGGCTGTCTGGCCGCAACCGGAATCTGACGCGGCCCAATGGTCTTTCATCGACGATACCAACGCGGTTCATCTGCCGCTGGACAGCTCCGACAGCACTTTGGCGTGGAGGTTGCAGTCACCAGCGGCGAGCACGAGGTCGTTCCACCCCAGGGTGATTCCTGCGCCCGACCAATCGGTCACGACACCGCCTGCGCCCTCGATCACGGCGGCCGGGGCGAAGATGTCGAACGGTTCCAGCCCGCCATCAATTGCGAGATCGGTCCGGCCGGAGGCGAGCACGCCATATGCGTAGCAACTGCCGCCATACTGGGTGTAGCGAACCTGTGAGCGGAGCGTCTCAAATACCGTGCGTTCGGCGGGCTGGAAGAAATCCGGGTTGCTGTTGGTCATCAGGGCGGAGGCAAGGTCGCCGCAGGGGCGTGTTTTGATCGCCTTGCCGTTCAGGGTCGCGCGTTCGCCCGAAACACCGACCCAACGTTCGGCAGTGGCGGGATGGTCGATCACGCCGATCCAGGGGCGACCCTGGCGGGCGACCCCGATCAAGGTTCCGAACACCGGGATACCGGCGACAAAGGCCGCGGTGCCGTCGATTGGGTCCAGCACCCAGACATACTCGGCATCGAGATCGCGCGAGCCGAATTCCTCGCCCATGACGCCGTGATCGGGGAATTCGCGATCGATCATCTCGCGCAGGCGCTGCTCGACCGCGCGGTCGGTATCGGTGACGTAGCTGAGGTCGCTCTTGATATCGACCTCAGGCAGCCTGCCAGCGGCGTCGTTCAGAATGGCCCGGCTCTCATCGGCCAGGGTTTCAGCGAAACGGGTCAGTTGGTCGGTGAGGTCAGTGGAAATTGCGGGAGGCATGGCGGTGAACCTTCAATGGGCGAGGATCTGGCTTAGGAATAGCTTAGTGCGTTCGTGTTGAGGGTTATCGAAGAACTCCTCGGGCGGGTTCATCTCAACGATCTCGCCGTAATCCATGAAAACCACCTTGTCTGCCACCGAGCGTGCAAACCCCATTTCGTGGGTCACGACAATCATGGTCATGCCATCCCGCGCCAAATCGGTCATAACGTCGAGGACTTCGCTGATCATTTCCGGATCGAGCGCCGAGGTCGGCTCGTCGAACAGCATGACCTTGGGATTCATGCAAAGCGCCCGGGCAATGGCGACACGTTGCTGCTGGCCGCCGGATAGCTGGCTGGGATACTTGTCCGCCTGCTCCGGAATTTTCACCCTCTCGAGATACTTCATCGCCGTGTCGCGGGCCTCGGACTTCGAGGCCTTGCGCACCAACGTGGGTGCCAGCATCAGATTTTTGATGATCGTCAGGTGGGGAAACAGATTGAAACTCTGAAACACCATGCCGACTTCTCTTCGCACGGCATCGATATTCTTCACGGCGCTGGTCAGTTCGTGGCCATTCACCACAATCTTTCCGCTGCTGTGTTCCTCGAGCCGGTTGATGCACCGGATCAAGGTCGATTTGCCGGATCCAGAAGGGCCACAGACGACGATCCGTTCGCCTGTCTTCACCGACAAAGAAACATTCTTCAGAGCTTGAAACACCCCAAAGAATTTATCGACATTCTCCAGTTCGATAATGTTGGTATGTCCGCTATCGCTCATATCACGCCTCGCTTCTTATATGCTGGCTCATGCGTTTTTCTATCCAGCCGAAAGTTCTCTGAATAACCCACGTAATGATCAGATAGATGACCATCACCGATAGGAAAATCTCATAGGGTGCGTAGGTTTCGGCCACGATGGTTCGTGCAATGCCCATCATATCCAGCAGCGTGATGGTGCTGGCCAGGGCGGTGCTCTTCATCAGGCTGACGACGTCGTTACTGTAGGCCGGCAGGCACAAACGGATGGCGATTGGGCTCGTAATGTAGATAAATCTTTGGGTTACCGAGAGTCCCAGCGCCGCGCCCGCTTCTTTCAGACCACGGTCCACGCCCAGAACGCCGCCGCGAAATATTTCCGAAACATAGGCCCCGGTATTCAGTGAAAGGGCAATAATTGCACAGCCAAAGGGCTCTCGCAGAATGGGCCAGAAAATGCTTTCCCGTATAAACTCCAGTTGCGGCAGGCCATAGTAAATAATGAATATCTGCACCAGAATGGGGGTGCCGCGAAAGATATAGATGTAGACCATCGTGGGCGCGGCGAGATACCATCGCCCGCTGATACGCAACAGGAGCAGGATAATGGCGAGCGCCGTACCCAGCGTGAGCGACAGGAACAGCAACTGAAACGTCAGGCCGATTCCCATCAGTATTCTGGGAATGCTGTCGATAATCAGGGCGACATCAATAAACCTCATCGCCCGACCGCCAAATGCCGGTTCGCATACTTCTCGAGCGCCATGACCGACAAGGTAATGATCGTTGAAAACCCCAGATAGATCGCACCGACCAGGATGAACATGGTGAACGGTTTGCCGGTGGTGGCGGTGGCCTGTTCGGCGACAAACAGGGTCTCTTCCAGACCGATGATGGCAATCAGCGCGGTATCCTTGATCAGGGATAGCATGTGATTACCGAAGGGCGGCAGAGCCAGCCGCCACATTGCCGGAACGCGCACATAAATGAAGGTTTGCAGGTTCGAGATGCCGAGGGCCCGGGCGGCCTCGATCTGCCCTGGTTCAACACCCAGGAAGGCGCCGCGAAAAGTCTCCGTCGCGTAGGATCCGATGATCAGTGCAATGGCTAATGACCCGGCCCAGAATGGCGGAAAATCCACAAACTTGACCTCGGGATCGAAGACCTGGGCGATCGCCGTCAGGGCGACTGCCGAGCCAAAGTAAAACAGCAAAAGAACCAGAATTTCGGGTGTCCCGCGAAACACAATCGTATAGCCGCTGGCAATCGCATTAGCGACCCGGCTCTTCGACAGCTTGGCGCCGGCTCCAATCAGTCCAAACAGGACCGTCAGGATCAGGGCTACAAAAAAAATCTCGACTACAACGAGCGAGCCCCAGAAAAAATCATCCCACCAACCAGATATCGCTCCCACAACCGATCACCTCATCCGCTTGTCGAAGCTTGATACATCGTCACCTCAAGAGGCCTAACGAAAAAGTAATAAACCGCGGCGGCGGCCGATACAGCGCCCCCGCCGCGGAATGTCATGCACGTGAAATGCTTGCCTGCTTCACAGGTATCCACATTCATTTATGGATGGCAAAGGGGAAATATTTCAGAGCATAGCTCTCCAGAGAGCCGTCTTCAGTCAGGGTCGCTATGGCGGCATTCAGACGGGCTTTCAACTCATCATTGCCCTGGCGAAGGCCAATACCGACACCAATGCCGAAGTATTTGCGCTCGTCGATTTGCGGGCTGACGAATTCAAACCCCGCGCCGTCTTCTTTGCTGAGAAACCTGAGATGGGCCTTCATGGGATTGGTCATGATCATGTCGGTCCGCCCATTCACCAGATCGAGATACAGAGCTTCATTTGAATCGTATAGAACCACGGTGGCTTCCGGAAGTTCGTTTTCGAACCAGTCGGAATAAGTCGTTGCCCGTTCCAGGCCGACCTTGAGACCGGCGAAGTTGGCGGCAATCGGCTTGCCCGCATCATCGAAAAGAGTCCAGCCGGCATCTTTTCTGCCGACCAGGCGGCCGACTGAAATGCGGTAAGTCGAGGAGAAATCCATTTTCTCCAAGCGTTTATCCGTAATGGACATGGACGCCACGACCAAATCGAACTTGTTGGCCAGAAGCGCCGGGATCATGCCGTCCCACTTTTGGCAGACAAATTCCAGATCGGCGCCAATTAGACCAGCGACACCCTTGGCGACATCCACGTCATAGCCTTCAAGCTGGCCATCGGTGTTCTTGTAATTGAATGGGGCATAGGTGCATTCCATGCCGACACGGAGTGCTTCGGCCTGCGCAGAGCCTGTCACGAACAGCGCACCAGCGGCCAGCGCGACCGCAACAATCGAATTTCTGAGTTTCATGGCTTCCTCCCTTGTTTTCTATGAGTCTGATTGAATGACGTTACACCGAGATTGCCGGTTTACAACGACATTCCAAAATCAGAGCTTTGCCAACTATCGGGAAAGCGGTTGGCCTGTGACCATCCCCCCAAAGGAGGATGTCCCGAAAGACGCCCGGTCAGCCGTCGAGTGGCGACAGCGATTGCAGGAACTGGGAGAACAGCTCGAATTGCGAGGCGATGCCGAGTTTCGCGTAGAGGTTCTGGCGGTGCGACTTGACCGTTGTCTGGGAAATGCCGAGATGCGCGCCGATCGAGGTGCCGGAATGGCCCTTGAGGATAAGCTGGGCGACCTCGCGTTCGCGGGGGCTGAGGCGGGTTTCGCCGAACCGATCGAGCCTGTCGTCGATCGACGTCGTCGGCCCCGGAATCTGCACTCCAGGCAGGGAATGCAGCCAGAACTGCCGGAAAATCGCACCGATCACCGCTATCTGGTTGCGCAAGGTGGCAACCGCATCTTCATTGAAGCCTCCCCGAGAACTTGCGCGCGACAGCGAAATTTCACCCAGGCTGCCATCCTGCAATTCAATGGCGAGTACCAGCTCCTCCATGCCGGCGGGCCAGCTATCGGTCACATATCCGATTTCTTCGCTGGCCGATCGTTTGACCTTGAACGTGCGATAATGCTCGCTGCTGAGATACGCATCGGGGGCCAGGTCGCCGATCCGGTACACCCCCTGCTTCAGCCCATTGCAATGGGCGGCATAGACCGGGTTCAGCACATAGGTACTGTCGAGATAGTTGGACAACCCGCGCTGGGCTCCGCCGCCTTGGAATGTGTCATGGATCAGGATCGGCTTTGCGCGCAGATTGTGGACGACTGACATCGCCATGTCGAAATCGACTAGTTTCGAAATTGCATCGATCAGAAAACCCGGGCAGCGAGGGTCGCCCACAAAATCGATCGCCCGGGCCAGACCTTCAGTCCACGCCGGCGATGTGCTCGCGTCTGAAGTCGGTGATGCGCTGATCGACATGGCGCTGGGCTCCGAGACCTGAATTTGCTTCTCGGGCTTATCGTAGCGCAAGTGACCGGCCAAATCAGTCGAATTCAGATCGCACCGCCCACTCGGTTACTGCAGTACCCGCGCAAGTGCCGCAAGCGTGCCGTCGATTTCCGCTTCGGTGTTGTAATGGGCCAAGCCGATCCGCACCACGCCCTGGACCTCGTCCAGGCCCAACTGGCGGACCACCTCGTAGGCATAGTTATGTCCCGACCAGACGCAAATTCCCTGGTCCGCCAACAGCTTTGCGATTTTCTGGGGCGATGAATCGTGATGGGTGAAAGATACGGTAGGCACTCGGTCGGCGATGCGGTTCGAGTTGGTGATCCCGTGTACCGTCGTTCCGCCCAACCCGGAAATACCGTCGATCAGCTTTGTGGTGAGCCGGCGCTCGTAATCGGCGAAACTTTCGAATGCGCCGGTCAGCAGCGCTCGCCTATCGCCCGAGTGCCCCGTTATCTCGCCGATCCATGCCAGATAGCCCACCGCCGCCTCCAACCCTGCCAGCAACTCGGTCTGTGGCGTGCCGGTCTCGAAGCGCCCCGGCAGCGCATCGTCGGCGCATCGGCATTTATAGGCGGGCAGGGCGCGCAACAGATCCTCGCGCCCCCAGATCACGCCCATATGCGGGCCAAAGAACTTGTAGGCCGAACAGGCCAGGAAATCGCATCCCAGCGCCTGAACATCGATCAACCCGTGCGGTGCGAACTGGACCGCATCGACAAATACCATCGCGCTGGCCGCCTTGGCCATCGCAGTCAACGCGGGCACGTCGTTGATCGATCCGGTCAGATTGCTGGCGTAGTTGAGGGCCAGAAGCCTGGTCCGATCAGTGAGGAGCGAGGCGAGATCTTCCGGCTCGATGCGCCAGGTTTCCTCGTTGAAGGGCAGCCATTTCACCACCAGCCCGTTGTCCTCGGCCATCAGAAGCCAGGGTGCCACGTCGCCCTCGTGGTCCATCCTGGTCACGATGATCTCATCCCCTGGCGACAACGTCCGCGCAATGCTGCGCGAGAGATGGAGCGTTAGCGTGGTCATGTTCGGGCCAATGATGATCTCGCGCATCGATGTCGCGCCGAGCATGTCGGCCACCGCCTGATGGGCGCGCTCCCAGATTCCATCGGCATTTCGCGAGCTGGCGAAGTAGCCACCCAAATTGCTGCTGGAGTTGATCATGGCGGCGCTGACGGCGTCAATCACCCGACGCGGCAGTTGTGTGCCGGCGGGATTGTCGAGAAACACCGGCGCGGGCGCGCCGTTTACGACCGAAATGGCCGGGAACTCGGCTCGGATATCTTTGATAGGAAAGCTGTTCATTTTGCCTCTTGATCATCGGGTGGAGGCCGCCGTCGCATCGCGCCAGCAGCGGTCCGCATCCACGGGTCCATCTAGCAGCAATATATTCTGGAGCCGCATAGGGTCTCCATCCCTCCAAAGGAGGAGTAATTTCGGAGGCGCTTTGGATCGATTGGGGGCGCAAGGGCTTTTCGAGATTGGCGAGTTGCAAAATTCTACATACGATCTGCAAGCAAATTAGACGCCGCACAATCTACTGCCCGGCCACTCGGACCGTCAGGAAGACGTCTGAAACCCGCCCGTTGGGCTATGTCTGCGAAGCCGCCAAAGTACGTGTTCTATGCGAGGGCGTTCTCCGAGACCTCCGCTGACCCGGAGCCACCAAAGCAAATGTCTGTTTTCGGGTGCTCTCGAAACCAAATCCAGGTGGCCGCAGAGACCACCAGAGGCAAAACGCCGGAATCGGCCCTTGGTCCGTGTAGGGTCAACAATACGCATTCGCGACCACTCCAAATCAGGTCGCCCATCGGGCGATAACCCGACGTTCGGGCTCGGAGGTCGGTAATCCGTCGGTTTCCGTGCCTACAATCGCCTCGGGCTGAACGAGTATTTTGCGCCAAAAAGCGACATAGCCCCTATTTTGGCCTGACGACGAAAGTGACTTACATGCCGATATCTGCCTTCGGGCGGTACACCGACATTCATTTCCTAGAGAAACTGCGGAGAAACTGCGGCACAGAGTTCGGCGCCGGTGGTTCCGCCTACGCCCGCTTCA
>DATLAW010000010.1:0-12444 GCA_035527255.1 Thermohalobaculum sp.
AGCGATTGGAGGGCAAGGTCGAAACCGACCACGATACCGCGCGGCGCCTGTTCACCGTGATCTGCGCCCTGCAGTTCCAAGGTTGAGGGGTCGATGCCCATCCCTCTCCCCGGATCGGTTCTGTTCTGCTGCGACCACAATGCCGTTCGCTCACCGGTGGCCGAGGGACTGATGAAGAAGCTGCATGGCGACCGGGTCTTCGTGCAATCCGCCGGGGTTCACCATGACATCGACGTCGACCCCTTCATGGTCGTGGTGGCCAAGGAACTGGAAGTCGATATCTCGCGTCACAGCGCCAAAAGCTTCGCCGAGATGGAGGAGTGGGGCGACGACATGGGCTCCTACGACATGATCGTCGCTATGTCGCCCGCGGCCCAGCGCCGGGCGCTCGAATATGCCAGGCATCTGTCGATCGAAGTCGTCTACTGGCCTACCCTAGACCCTACCGGGATCGGCGAGGGACGCGAACAGAAGCTCGACGCCTACCGCCAAACCCGTGACCAGATCTTGAAATCGATCATTTCGACCTTCGGTCCGGGCGACGAGGCGGTTTGTCTTGGCGCTTGAATTGGTTTCCTTTCCGGTTCATGTTCCGCCGCAGACCGCTGCCTGGGCGAACCAATAGGTAAATCGTCAAGGGTAACGAACAAAAAATGGAGACGGCATGGCCAAGGAAGAGATGCTTGAATTCCCCGGGGTCGTAGTCGAGCTGTTGCCCAATGCGACTTTCCGGGTCAAGCTCGAGAACGACCATGAAATTATTGCCCACACCGCCGGCAAGATGCGCAAGAACCGCATCCGGGTGCTGGCCGGCGACAAGGTGCAGGTCGAAATGACGCCTTATGACCTGACCAAGGGGCGCATCACCTATCGCTTCAAGTAAGTGCGGCTGATCCTCGGCTCTGCCTCGCCGCGCCGTCGCGATCTGTTGGCGCAGATCGGCGTGGTGCCGGACGAGGTGCGCGTGGCCGATATCGACGAGATGCCGCTGAAGGGCGAGCTGCCGCACGCTTATGTCGACCGGATGGCGCGGGAAAAGGCACTGGCGATTGCGGCCGGCCCCGACGAGTTAGTTCTGACCGCCGATACCGAAGTCGCGGTCGGCCGGCGCATCCTCGGCAAACCTTCTGGCGAGGCCGAGGCGGTGCAGTTTCTGCTGATGCTGTCGGGCCGCCGCCACCGGGTGACGACCGCCGTCTGCCTGAAGCTGGGCGAGCGGCTGTGGCACCGCCGGGTCGAGACCCGCGTCCGCTTCAAACGCCTGTCCGACGCCGAGGTATCGGCCTATATCCGCTCCGGCGAGTGGCGTGGCAAAGCGGGCGGCTACGCCATCCAGGGGCTGGCGGGGGCGTTCATTCCGGAAAGCCACGGCAGTTACACAAATGTGGTGGGGTTGCCGCTGTGCGAAACGGCGGCGCTATTGCAGGGCGCGGGGTATCCGGTGAGTTTTGAGGGGGTGGTGGGATGAAGGGGCGCGTTCTACTTCTGGATGGCGCAACAGAACCAATGAAAGCCGCGCTCATTGTTGATGGCCGTCTCGAAGATTTCATCTCTGATCCCTGGGGTAAGCCGGTCTTCCCAAGCCCGGGGGAGATCTTCCCCGCGAGGGTAACGCGTTTGATTCCAAAGGTCGGCGCCGCTTTCGTACAGCTTTCTTCCTTCGCCAATGGGTATCTGCGCGACGCTGCGGGGCTTCGGGAGGGCGATACGGTCATCGTTCAGGTGACGGGTTATCCGGAGGCTGGCAAGGCATTTCCGGTAACCCGAGAATATCTCTTCAAATCACGGTTACTAGTCCTGACGCCGCATGCGCCCGGGGCGAATGTCTCGCGTAAGATCAAGGACACCGACGAACGTGATCGACTATCATCGACCATCACCGAGCTTCTCAAACGTCCAAATCCCGATTGGGGCGAGTTGAATAAGCGATATGACGGCGGCGTAATCGTTCGATCTGCAGCCATGGGCGCAGCTGAAAAGGCCCTGAATAGTGAGCTGTGGGAACTTCTGATAGAAGACGACCGAGTTCGAACGCCGGTTGACGAAATAAAGGCTGCGACTGGGGTTCATCCGATTGGTCAACAGCCGATGCCCGTCACGATCGCTTTGCGTGAGTGGACAGATCCGATCCCCGACAAGATCCTAGCGGCAAACCCATTGGATCCAGGTTTCTTCTTAGGGCCTGTGGACGACCCGGACGAATGGCGCAACGTTTATGGCGCGGTATTGCCCGCTTCCATCTTGGAGCTGTTCACCGGCCCCGACCTCTTCAATCGCTACGGCGTCTGGGACGAGATCGAACGCCTCAAATCTCCCCGTGTCGATCTGCCCTCCGGCGCCTGGATGGCGGTCGAGGCGACCCGGGCCATGGTGACCGTCGATGTCAATACGGCGGGCGAGTTTGGCGGTGGCGCCTCGTTGACCGCAAATCTGGAAGCCGCGCGCGAACTCCCACGGCAACTACGTCTGCGTGGGCTCGGCGGGCAGGTCACCGTCGACTTCGCGCCGTTGAAGAAATCCGACCGCAAGCGGATCGAGGATGCGCTGAAAACCAGTTTCAGGCGCGACCCGGTCGAGACCACATTGGCCGGATGGACGCCGCTGGGGAATTTCGAGTTGCAACGCAAACGCGAGCGGAGACCGTTGAGAGAATTGCTGCCCTGACGTTGCCGGCGGACGGGAGGTTTGGCGGTTTCCGTCTTGCTTCAGCTTATTCTGCCGCTACGGGTCGCGCGGCGGGGGAATCCGGTATGGCGTGGTCGGAATCGGGGCTGGACGGGTTGGCCAGGGATCGTAAATCTTCGAGGATCATGTACAGGCACGGTATCAGGAACAGCACCACTACGGTCGCGAACACGATCCCGTAGCCAAGCGAAACCGCCATCGGAATCAGGAACTTGGCCTGACGAGAGGTTTCAAAGATCATCGGCGCCAGCCCGCCAAAAGTTGTCATCGTGGTCAGCAATATTGGCCGAAACCGCCGCATGCCCGCCCGCCAAATTGCTTCGAATGGTGGCGCACCGGCAGCCCGCGCCTTATTTGCATAGTCGATCATCACCAAAGCTGAGTTGATGACGACGCCGCTGAGCGCGATAATGCCAAAGATCGAGATGATCGACAGCGACATGCCCATGATCAAGTGGCCAATGACGGCGCCAGCGAAGCCGAAGGGAATCGCCGTCATCACGATCGCCGGTTGCACGTAGGACCGGAACGGGATTGCAAGCAGACCATAGATAATGATCAGAGCCAGCGGAATCGAGAAGGTGATAAAGCTGTTCATGGTGTCGCGCTGTGTCGCCTGGCGGCCCTCAAGCGAATAGCCCAGGCCCGGGTAGTCCTGCTGCAAGCGGGGCAGAGTATCAGCGGTGATTGTGGCGAGGACCTGGCTGGTTTGGTCATTGGGTTCGACATTCGCCGAAACCGTAACGATGCGCAGGCCGTCCTCACGCGAGATCACCGCGTCGGCACGTCCGCGTTCAACGGCGGCTATCTCATAGAGCGGCACTTCGCCGCCATCGGGGGTGCGGATCAATAGCGTCTCGATATCCGACTCTGACCGGCGTTCGGGCTCGGGCAGGCGAACCCGAACGGTCACCTCGTTGCGGCCTTCCTGTTGGGAAAGGGCTTCGACGCCAAAGAATGCCGCGCGGACTTGCCTGGCCACATCGTCCGAGGTTAGGCCAAGGCTACGGCCAGCCTCGTTTAGGCGAAATTCGAGTTGCGCCTTACCCGGCGTGAAACCGTCATCGGGGTCTCGGATTGAATCAAACGCATTCAATTCCTCAGCCAATACTCCGGCGGCCACAGACAGGACATTGACGTCGGAATGGGACAGGCGGATTTGAATTCCCGTACCACCGCCAGGACCGCCAAAGGTTGATTCATACCGCACCGATCGTGCGGCGGAAAATGAACCGGCGGCCTTTCGCCAAAGCTCGACGAATGCCTCAGTCGGCATCGAGCGGATTTCCTCAGGCTGTAGATATGCCTTCAGGCTGATCCGTGTACCGTTGACCAAAGCATAAACCCCCTGGCCCAATTGGTCGCCTCCGTTCTCCGCAATCGTCTGATTGGCTGCGGCGACCATGCGATCGCGCACGGCGAGGGAAACCTCGAGCGGCGAACCGACCGGCATCGTCACAACCGCGCTGGCATAGTCGCGCGGGATCGAAGGAAACAACCCCCAGCCCATCCGCCCGGTCAACGGCCATGCGAGCGTGACCGCAAGCAGCGCCGCCATCAACGCCACGGTTGTGTAGCGCCAACGCATTGAGATACCCAACATCGGGCCGTAGATGTGGCGAACGAAGCCCGCCAATGCGGCCGAGAAACTTTGTTGAATGCGGATCAGAATTCCGGGCCGCTGGTTCGGATCGCGGCGGCTGACCCCAGCAAGATGCGCCGGCAGAACGAATAGCGCCTCGATCCAGCTCAACAGGAACGCTGTCGAAACAACGATCGGGATTACCAGCCAGAACTGGCCAAAGGTTCCCGGGACCAGAGCGAGCGGAATGAAGGCGACGATGTTGGTTAGAATTGAAAAGCTCAATGGCATCGCGATATCCCGCGCACCTTGAATCGCAGCGTCGATCCGGCTCATCCCGCGCTCGAGGTATTCAAAGATATTCTCTCCAGCGACGATTGCGTCATCGACAACGATGCCCAGGGCCAAAATGAAGGCAAACATCGACACCATATTGATCGATGCCCCGAATGCCGGCAAAAATAGCAATGTGCCAAGAAATGCGGTGGGGATCCCGACCGCGACCCAGAAGGCGAGTTTGTAGTCCAGAAAGAGGCTCAGAACGATCAGCACCAGGATCAGGCCGAGAATGCCGTTCCTCAGCAATAACTCGACCCGGTCTCGGTAACTCTCGGCCCGGTCGTTGAGTGTAATCGTTTGAATCTCGTCAGGCAGCGTCGATATGGCTTGAGGGAGCACGCGCTTGACCGCATCAGAGACCGTGATCGGGGTCTCGTCGCCGACCCGGAAAACATTTAACTGGATCGACGGTTTGCCATCGAAACTGGAAACCAGATCGCTGTCCTCAAAGCCGGAGCGAACCTCGGCAATATCGCCGAGGCGTAAAACCGTGCCACGGCGGTCGGCGATCAGCGGGATCAGGGCAAACTCGCGCGCCGCGTCACGCCGGTCCGCCAGCCGGAGCAGCAAATCGCCGCCCCGGGTCTCGAGCGTGCCGCCGGAGCGATCAAGCGCGGCATTGCGGATGGTGGCCGCGACTTCAGGCAGAGTGAGGTTGTAGGCGCGTAATGCCGCGCGTGAAACCTGAACATGGATCTCGAGATCGCGCGCGCCAACGAGATCGACCTGGCTGATCTCGGATTGTTGTAGCAGAAAATTTCGCACGTGTTCGGCCGCCATGCGCAGCGAGCGCTCATCGACATTGCCGAAGATATGCAGTTCGACAACCGCACGACGTCCGGCATCGAGGGTGACCCGAGGCTCCTCGGCGTCCTCCGGAAGCGTCCTCACTCGATCGACCGCCTGCTGGACGTCGTTGTAGACTAGGCGCCGATCGCGGTCCGCCGACAATTCGGCGACGATCCTGGCCGAGCCCTCGTTTGCCGTCGCCTCAAGCTTGTCGATGCCCTGGACAGCGCGCAGTTCCTCTTCGATCGCAAGGATGATCGATTGCTCAACTTCTTTCGGCGTCGCGCCGGGCAGCGAAACCGAAACCGTGACCGTGTCCCGTTCGGTCGCCGGCAGATACTCCTGCTTGATCTTGGTGGTCATAAAGATGCCGCCGAGGATCAGGACAAGCATCAACAGGTTCGGCGCCACCGAATGGCGCGCCATCCATGCAATCGGTCCGGCGGAGCGCAGACGCGGGCTCACCCGCCCGCGCCCTTGGATAAACGCACCTCCATACCCGGCGACACAATTGCGAGCGGTGTGGTGATGACCCGGTCGCCAGCGGCCAGACCGGAACTGACAAGAACCCTTTCGGCGCCGCGCCACGCAACCGTAACCGGGCGCACTTCGAGCCGGCTCTCCGGCGTTATGACCCAGACCGTGTCATTCTCGCGTAGATAGGCTCGATCAAGCGCGACCGCGCCCTCGACCGCCCGACCCTCGCCGACCGCCCGGAGGAAACTGCCGAGCAGAAGGCGCGGTTTGCCCTGGTTTTCCGGCTTGCGGGCCAGCGGATCATCGACGGCAACAATCAGTTCAGCCATCCGTCCGGTCTCGCTCAACCCGGCAGTCAGTCGTTCGACCGTGCCATCGCGATAAGTTCCATCCGGCCAAATGCCGGGCTGAGTGAGGCGCAGGGTGTGGCCGGATTTCAAACCGATCCAGTCGAGGGCCGACACCGGCACTGCCACAACAACATGGAACCGATCGGCAGCGACGAGCGTCGCCGACACGGACCCAGCACCGAGCATGGAGCCCTCGGAAATTTTCTCCTCGATCACCAACGCATCGAAAGGCGTTCGGATCACCATATGCGACAGCTCCACCATCGCCCGCTCACGCGTTGCGGCCGCAGCGGCAAGTTCCGCTTTGAGTTCGGCCAACTGAGGCGCTCGGAGCACGAGCTGACGCTGGCTTTCGGTCAGCTTGGCCGGCAAGCGTTCGATGTCACGTTTTGCACGATCCTGCTGACCGTCCTCGATTGAAATTCGGGCTTCGATTTGTTGCATCATCGCTTCAGCCTGAGCGACGGCGAGACGCTGATCACGCTCATCCAGCCGGATCAATTGCTCGCCTGCCAGCACCAGACCACCGGGAGTAAGCTGATCGCTGAGTGCGACGATCGTGCCACCGACCTCAGGGCGCACAACCAGAGTGCGGGCCGCAACGACCTCACCCCATGCCTCGATCATCGGGCCCTGGGTCGCGGGCATCACTTCAATGAACTCGACCAAGCGCGGCACCCGGGGACGGTCGTGGCGGTCAGCCACAGGCGGCGAAAGATACAGTGTCCATGAAACTTTGGCCGCGAGGGCTAGGATTGCCAACGGGATCAACACTTTGAGCAATATCGCAATCGCCCGACGCCACATCGCTACTGGCCGCCCGCTATATCCGGTGCGCAGTTCGCTATCCTCGACTGGCTTCATTTGGGCGGTCAATGCGGTTCCAACTGCTTCTTTTCATCCGGTCATCAGATTGGTCGCGGAGTCGGCAAGTATCCGGGTTTCGCGCCAATCACCCAAGAGGTATAACGCATTATCGTCGGATTCCCGTTTGTCATGTGGAAATCTGTTTTTAACAACGATGGGAGACCCCGCAAAGATGCAGAATAACCGACAAGCAAAGGGCTCCGAGCGCCGATGTCCGATCTGCCGCGACCCCGCCGCGGAGGCATGGCGACCATTCTGTTCGAGGCGTTGCGCCGATGTTGACCTCGGCCGCTGGCTGGGCGGCAGCTACGCATTTCCGGGCGAACCTGCAGACCTTTCGTCCGATCCGGAGGCTGACGAGGCCTCCTGATCCTGCGTCTTCCCGCGTTCGGGTCTGGGAGTGATTATCGCTTCCTCCACCCTACGCGCGGTCAATCTGCGTTCCTCGCTTCGCGCCTTTTCCAACATCGCCGCCGCCACCGCCTTGCGCCCGAAGACGCGTGTGGATTGCCGCTGATTCCGTCTCGAGAATTACGCGCCGCGCTTCCTCGGCGTCGGCAAGTTCCGCCAACCGGATCGACCAGCGTGACGCCGCAACCATATTTGCAGCTACCAAATGGCCACCACCAGAGGTCCAGTCAATGCACGATTCCTCGATCTCTCGGCGTAGCTGGGCCACCCGGGCCCGGCAGGCGGCAATCTTAGCAAGAGCCCCGGCAAGTCGTGCTTCTTCTGCCTCTCTGACCATGCCAAGAAGGCGTTCAAGTTTGGCGAGAGATGCAGATTTCAACATGCTGAAAATAAGTCGATTTTTTGTATCATTTGCTGACCTCCCGGGCCTTCTGCCGCATCCCGTCAGCGAAGATTATCGCCGCCGCGACAGCCTGGAAATGCTCGGGCGGGATCTCCTGTCCGATCGCGACCAACCCGTGGAGAGAGCGTGCGGTCGGCGGATCGCTGCGCACCGGCACGCTGGCTTCTTCCGCGCGGGAGCGGATCGCCATTGCTATCTCGTCAACCCCCTTGGCTAGGCAAATCGGGGCCGAACCGTCATAGCGGTGCCATTTGAGAGCCACCGCATAATGGGTCGGGTTGACAATCACCACATCCGCGTCCGGTACTGCCAGCAGCATCTGGTTGTTGGCGATCTGGCGCGCCCGCGCACGCCGTCGTGCACGGATATAGGGATCTCCCTCGGCCTGCTTGCCTTCCTCCTTCAGCTCTTGGTACGTCATTTTGAGCCGCTCCAGGTAAGCCAGCCGCTGCCAGATCACGTCGAAGATGGCCAGCAGTCCAGCGACCAGCAAAACGCCCGTCATGATCAGCCGAAATTGGTGTGCAAGGAGATGACCGGTGAGCCGCGCATCGATCTGTGAATATTGCGCCAGCCTGTCGGCTTCGCCCCAGACGACAAATCCAAGCACCCCGCCAAGTGCCCCGAGCTTGACTGCGCTCTTGGCGAACTCGACCATACCCTTGGAGCCGTATTTGTTGCTTGCATTCTCCACCGGGGAAAGCCGCGACAGCTTCGGCAGGATCCGCGAAGGTGCAATGACGATGCTGCGTTGGGCGATCAGCAGGGCCAGAATCACTGCCGCCGGAGCTCCAACCAGCACCAGGACAGGCGGTACGATGCGTCCCACAAGTGCCAGGATTGCTTCGCCGACGCCGGCAGAAGTGAACTGGTGGGCGAGTTCCTGTGGTCGGTCGAGAAACGGGATCAGTGCTCCACCGAGACGCTCCACGGCCCAATCGCCAGCCAACAGCATCGCGGCACCGAAACCAAGATAGGCCGCGAAGGTCAACGCCAGTGCTGCTCCCAGGCGTAGGCGCACCGACACCGCGCGCTCACCAAATCCCGGAACCAGGAACAGCGCCGCACCAATGCGGGCAAACACGCCAACGGCGACGAGCGAAAATGTTTCTGTCATCTCAAACAGCGGTGCCAGTGCACTCAGGTTCATGGTCGAGCGCTCGACCGTACCGGAGTCCGGACGCGGGTCACGCGGTGCCGACCAGCGCCAGCGTCGTGTGGCTGCCTATCTCCTCGAATGATAGCACCGGGTTCTGGATGCCCTTCGCCTCGAGGACATGGCGAACGAACCGGCGCCGGCGGGCGGAGGTCGCGATTGCCGGGTAGACGCCTTGACGCGCTGCCGTGCCCAGGGATTCGCTGACGGCGCGAGCCAGACGACTGAACTCGTCCGGCGGTAGGACGATGTCGACGCGGCCATCGTCAGTGTGTTCATGTTCGGCGAACAGCACCTCCCAACGCGGCGCCAATTGAACAAGCGGCAGTTTGCCCTGCTTGTCGCAAAGCTTGGCAACGATGTGGAAGGCGATGCGGCGGCGCACATGCTCGACGATTTGCTCGGGTGGCAGGCCCGCCGCGCGCCCCTCGGCGGTCGCCTCCAATACCAGAGGCAGGTTACGGACCGAGACCCGCTCCTCCAATAACAAGCGCAGCACGGTCTGCAGCAGGTCGTGGGGCACCTTTTCAGGGACAAACTCATCGAGCAGCTTGCGATTGGCGTCAGCCCGGGCGGGATCGGAGGGCCGGGTGAATTCCTGCAGCAGACTGCGCAAGGCGCGGCGGGTAAAGAGACGGCCAAAATTTGCCTTCACGGTTTCCAGCAGATGGGTGGCTATGACCTCGCCGGGCGCAATCGCCGGCAGGCCGAGTGCCGCAGCATCCTCCTGATTGGCCTGAGGCACCCAGCGGGCGGGAGCGCCGTAGACTGGTTCGGCAACATCCTCGCCCGGCACGTTCAATGGCATGTCCACGCGCGTTAGCACCAGAACATGGCCCGGGCGTAAAATTGCTTTTGCTACTTCGATGCCCTGCACGTGGATGACGTAATACCCTGCCGCGACAATTGGGTCATCGGTCAGCCGGACTTCTGGCATTACCACGCCAAATTCGGAGGCGATGTGGCGGCGCATGTTGACGATGCGCTTCTCCAACCCAACAGCAGGATCAAGGACCGAGGCGATCAGATCAGGAGCAAACCGCACGTGGATTTCGTCAACATCGAGGAGATCACCGATCGAGGCACGCGGCGCGGCACCGGTCGCATCAACCTCCAGGACCGGTTCAAGCGCCGCCTCGGCTCGCTCAGCTGCCTTGCGCACAGAAAGGGTGGCGCCGAGTGCCAGAACCGAAGCACCGAGGATGAACGGTAGGAACGGCAACCCCGGGACGAAAGCAAAAAGCGCCATCAACCCGGCAACAGTTCCGAGCGCGCCAGGGTAGCCGCCAAGCTGATCGAGCAATGCCCGGTCAGTTGAACCGGTGACACCGCCCTTGGATAGCAGAAGCGCCGCGGCAATCGAGGTAAAGACACTGAGAATCTGGCTGACCAGACCGTCGCCGACGGTCAGGATCGCATAGGTCTCGATTGCGGCCGAGAAGCTCATACCATGAACGCCAATCCCCGTGGCCAGACCGACGATAATGTTCAGAAGTGTGATCAGAAGCCCGGCAATCGCGTCGCCCTTGACGAATTTCGAGGCGCCGTCGAGCGAACCGAAGAAGGTCGTCTCCTCTTGCTCAATGCGGCGGCGCTCCTTCGCCTGGGCGTGCGTGATCGCACCTGCGGCAACGTCCGAATCGATCGCGAGCTGCTTGCCGGGCATGGCGTCGAGAGCGAAGCGGGCGCCAACCTCGGCCATGCGCCCGGCGCCTTTGGTGATCACCACAAAGTTCACGATCAGCAGAACCAGAAACACGACAAGGCCAAGAAACACGCTCCCCCCCATGACAAACATGGCGAAGCCTTCGATCACGCCACCTGCGGCGCCTGGCCCGGTATGGCCAGATCCAATGATCAGTTTCGTAGACGAAACGTTGAGCGAGAGACGCAGCATGAGGGATGCCAGAAGGACGGTCGGAAAGGCCGAAAAATCGAGCGGCCTCTCGATAAAAAGTGTGACGGTGAAGATCAGGATCGCCAACCCGAACGAGACCGCGAGACCTAGATCCGAAATTAAGCGCCAGACCGTGCGTCAAGCTGGAGCGATCCGAAGAATCAGCGTCGCGGTTCTGATCGATGGCATTACCTCGATTGGTACCAATGGCGAGCCGATTTGGGAGCCCCGACCTGTTGAGGAAATAGTGGCATTGCGCGGTTTGGTGATTGCCGCCATCGGATTCGATGAAGCACGAGGCGACATTGTCACCGTGGCAAGCCTTGCCTTCCAACCCGACGCTACGCCGGGGGAGTTGGTTGAATCTGGTCGTTTGCTGCGATTCTTCGAGAGTAATGCCATGACATTGATCCAGATCGGCGTGCTTTCCCTGGTCGTGTTGGTGTTGACCTTGACAGTGGTGCGTCCAATCCTGACGCGATCAGTACGTTCCGTTCCAAATGTCGGCGCAATTGCCGGTCCATCGCCATTCGCCGTTGGCCCTGCGGGATCCGGCGCCCTGCCCCAGCAAATTCAACCGGGGATGCCGGCGCCGGAGGTCGGCGCTGGACATTCGGCACCTGACGCCGACGCACTCCGAATTGCGGTCGCGGATCAGCCCGAGCAAACCGTCTCGATGTTGCGCGATTGGCTCACTCCAGTCGAAGTCACCGCTAGTAAAGTGGCGGCCGCATGATGACGAAACGCATTGAACTCGAGCAATTCGGGTCGAGCCAGCCGGAAGATATTCGTGCATCCGGAGACACCGGAGGTTCACCGGATGACACAGCAGAGGGCGATGATTTCAACGACTTGTCGGAAACTGAATTTGATCCGATAGCGGACGAGATAACCTGTTTGGAACGTATATCGAGCACACTGGTGATAATCGCCTCCGAGCAGGCAGGGCTTCGGGCGCGATGCATTGGCGACACCATTGCAGCCCTTGGCGCCGCCGCCGAAACCCTGTTGCCCCGGCTCGCGCGAGCCGGATTCATGGAACTGGTTGCCGAAGCCGCACAGACCATCGCCCGGCGTGGCCAATGGCCGGAACTGGTGCTGTCCGTGGCGCCGATTAACGTTGAAAAAATCACCGGCGCGTTGAGCGAATGCAAGCCTGGGACTGAGGTCAAGATTACCGCCGATTCGGCTCTCGGCCCTGGCGAAGTCCAACTCTCCTGGAGCCACGGCGGCGCCGAGATCGAAATCGAAGCGATCACCCTCGCGGCACTCGACTGTTTTCGGCTTCAGTTGGATTCCCACGCACGACAAGGAGCATCATGAATGACCAATGCCGACGTTCCACAAACCGAGAGTGACGCCAACGCTTCTCGCGACAATGGTGAGCCGCCGCTACTCGAGCAGCGCGACAACACCAATGAGGGCCAATACCGCCGCGCGATCTTCTCGGTGCCCGTCGATGTGGTGGTTTCAGTTGGTCATGCCCGG
>DATLAW010000011.1:0-3953 GCA_035527255.1 Thermohalobaculum sp.
TTGCAGTGATGAAAGCCTCGAAGAACGTCCATTCGTCGTCCGGCATCAAGTTCCGCGCCAAGATAACCTCCAGAGCCAAAGTTATCTTGAATCAGATACTCACCCTCTTGGGAATCCCATTTGTCAACACCGCCTAATCCCGCATCGGGTTCAACCGAGAATCCCCGGCAACCTCAGCCCCTGCTCCTTCGCGCAATCCAGCGCAATATCATACCCGGCATCGGCATGGCGCATCACGCCTGTGGCGGGATCGTTCCACAGTACCCGACCAATCCGCCGGGCCGCGTCCTCGGTTCCGTCGCAGACAATGACCATGCCGGAATGCTGGCTGAACCCCATGCCGACGCCGCCGCCGTGATGGATTGAGACCCAGGTGGCGCCCGATGCGCAGTTCAGCAGCGCATTCAGCAGCGGCCAGTCGGAGACCGCGTCGGAGCCATCCTTCATCGCCTCAGTCTCGCGGTTCGGCGAGGCGACCGAACCAGAATCCAGATGATCGCGGCCGATCACGACCGGCGCCTTCAGTTCGCCCGACGCCACCATCTCGTTGAACGCCAACCCAAGCCGGTGCCGGTCGCCCAAGCCGACCCAGCAGATCCGGGCGGGCAGGCCCTGGAAGGCGATCCGCTCGCGCGCCATGTCGAGCCACTGGTGCAGGTGGTCGTCATCCGGCATCAGTTCCTTCACCTTGGCGTCTGTCTTGTAGATGTCCTCAGGGTCACCGGATAGCGCCACCCAACGGAACGGACCAACGCCGCGGCAGAACAGCGGGCGGATATACGCAGGCACGAAGCCAGGGAAGGCGAAGGCGTTCTCCAGCCCCTCCTCCAGCGCCACCTGCCTGATGTTGTTGCCGTAATCCAGCGTCGGGATCCCCGCATTCCAGAAGTCGACCATCGCCGCAACGTGGATCTTCATCGACGCACGCGCCGCCCGCTCCACCGCCTTGGGGTCGCTCTCGCGCTTTTCGCGCCATTGGGCCATGGTCCAACCCTGCGGCAGATACCCGTTGATCGGGTCATGGGCCGAGGTCTGGTCGGTGACGATATCGGGCCGCACCCCACGCCGCACCAGCTCCGGGAACACATCGGCCGCATTGCCCAGCAGGCCAACGGATTTGGCCTCGCCCGCTTTGGTCCAACGCTCGATCATCGCCAGCGCCTCGTCCAGGCTGTCGGCGCGCTCGTCCAGGTACCGGGTGCGCAGCCGGAAATCGATGCTGTCCGGGTTGCACTCCACCGCCAGGCAACACGCCCCGGCAAACACCGCCGCCAACGGCTGCGCCCCGCCCATGCCACCCAGGCCAGCGGTCAGGATCCACTTGCCCTTCAGGCTGCCGCCATAATGTTGCCGCCCGGCCTCGACGAAGGTCTCGAATGTGCCCTGCACGATGCCCTGAGTGCCGATATAAATCCACGACCCGGCGGTCATCTGGCCGTACATCATCAGGCCGAGCTTATCGAGCTTGTTGAAATGGTCCCAATCGGCCCAATGCGGCACCAGGTTCGAATTGGCGATCAGCACGCGGGGCGCATCTGCATGGGTGCGAAACACCCCGACCGGTTTACCCGACTGGACCAGCAGGGTCTCATCGTCGGACATGGTCTTCAGCGTCTCGGCGATCATGTCGAAGTCTTTCCAGGTCCGGGCAGCCCGCCCGATCCCGCCATAGACCACCAACTCATGCGGGTTCTCGGCCACCTCGGCGTCGAGGTTGTTATGCAACATCCGAAACGGCGCCTCGGTCTGCCACGAGCGGCAGGTAAGCTCGTTGCCCCGGGGCGAGCGCACGTCGCGGGTGTTGTGGCGGGGATTGGTCATGTCAGTTCTCCGTTCTGCGAAAATTCACACGGGCGTCAGGCTCGGCAAGAGGTCAGCCCCCGCGGCGTCGACCAATGCGTTGTTGCGCACCAGCCCGGCGGCGGCTTCCAGGTCGGGGGCCATGAAACGGTCATCGGTCAGCGCGGGTATATCGGTGCGCAACCGCGCGATCACGCGGGCCAGGGCTGCGCTGGTCTTCAAGGGGGCGCGAAAGCCCACCCCCTGGGCTGACGTCAACAACTCGATGCCGATGATGCGGCCAAGATTGTCGTTCATCTCGAGCAACCGCCGCGCCGCGTGGCAGGACATCGACACATGGTCCTCCTGATCGGCCGAGGTCGGGGTGCTGTCGACCGAACGCGGGTTGGCCAGCGCCTTGTTCTCGCTCATCAGCGCCGCCGAGGTGACCTCGGCGATCATGAAGCCGGAATTCAGCCCCGGCGCCGGCGACAGAAAGGCCGGCAGGTGGAAATTCAGGTTCGGATCGACCATCAACGCCACCCGGCGCTGGGCGATAGCGCCGATCTCGGCGATCGCGAGTGCCAGCTGGTCGGCGGCGAAGGCCACCGGCTCGGCATGGAAATTGCCACCCGACACGATCGACCCATCCGACAGCACCAGCGGGTTGTCGGTCACCGCGTTGGCCTCGACCTCCAGCGTCACTGCGGTTTGGCGCAGCAGGTCCAGCGCCGCCCCGGCGACCTGCGGCTGGCAGCGAATGGAATAGGGGTCCTGCACCCGCTCGTCACCGTCAAGATGGGCCTCACGAATCTCCGAGCCGTCCATCAGGGCGCGCAAGGCTGCCGCCGCCTCGATCTGGCCGCGATGGCCGCGCAGGTCGTGGATCTCGGCCCGGAACGGCGCCGTCGAGCCCATCGCCGCATCGGTCGACAGCGCCCCGGTGATCAGCGAGGATATCCCCAGCCGCCAGGCCTCGAACAGCCCGGCCAGCGCCAATGCGGTTGAGACTTGCGTTCCGTTGATCAGCGCCAGCCCCTCCTTCGGACCCAGCGCAATGGGGGCAATCCCGGCGGCAGCCAGCGCTTGCGCGGCGGGCATGCGTTGGCCACCAAATTCCGCCTCGCCCTCGCCCAGCATCACCGCAGCCATATGGGCCAACGGCGCCAGATCGCCCGACGCGCCGACCGATCCCTGGGCCGGGATCACCGGGGTAACCTGCCTCTCCAGCAGCGCCTCCAGCGTCTCGATCACTTCCCACCGGGTACCGGAAGCGCCCCGGCCCAGCGACAGCAGCTTCAGCGCGATGGTCAGCCGGACGATGTGGCCGGGCAGGGCCAGGCCAACCCCGGCGCAATGCGACAGGATTAGGTTGCGTTGCAGCTGGGCAGTATCGCCCGCCGGAATGCGCACATGGGCCAGCTTGCCGAAGCCGGTATTGACGCCGTAGACCGGCGCACCCCCTTCGGCGGCGGCCTTGACGCGGGCCACAGCCGCCTCGACGGCGGGCCGCGCCGACCGGTCGAGCTGCACTGCCTCGCCGTGCCAGTAAATCCGCGCCAGGTCGACCAGCCGGGCTTTGCCGGGCACCAAAGTCAACGTCATGCACTTCCTCCGAAGATCCGGTGATGCAGCGGGTTGAACCCGACCCGGTAGGCAAGCTCGGCCGGATGCTCGATATCCCAAATGGCGATGTCGGCTCGCATCCCCTCGGCCAGCACGCCCCTATCATTCAGCCCCAACGCCTGTGCCGCCACCCGCGTTGCTCCCGCCAGCGCCTCCTCCGGGGTCAGGCGGAACAGGGTGCAGGCCATGTTCAGGGTCAGCAGCAGCGAGGTCAGCGGCGACGAGCCGGGGTTGCAGTCGGTCGCCACCGCAATCGGCACACCCGCCTCGCGCAGCATCGCCACCGGCGGCTTCTGCGTCTCACGCAATGTATAGAATGCACCCGGCAGCAGCACTGCAACGGTACCGGCCGCGGCCATCGCCCGCGCGCCAACATCGTCGAGGTACTCGATATGGTCGGCCGACAGCGCCCCATAGGATGCCGCCAGCGCCGCGCCGCCAAGGTTCGACAACTGCTCGGCATGTAGCTTGACCGGTAGGTCCAGCTCCTCGGCGCGGTCAAACACCCGGGCGATCTGGTCGGGCAGGAAGGCGATGCCCTCGCAGAA
>DATLAW010000012.1:0-25171 GCA_035527255.1 Thermohalobaculum sp.
AGACGAGAGGCCGTCGCCGGTGAAATCATCAAACGCCGCGCAGCCTCCCGCCCACTGAGCCCATCTTCAATGCAGCGATGAAAGCGACGGCGAATGTCGAGCGAAAGCGGCATGGGCATCGGCAGATCCTCCTGAAAAGGACGAATCACAAAACCAAGCCAGTGGGAATCCCAAAAGATTCAACATTTGATCGAAATGCTCTAAAAACGCTTTGGCTTCAGCGCCTTCAACGTCGATTTTCATCAAGGCAATCTGGTCCAACCCAGCCGCCAGATCGTCCAAGGTCGTCGTTCGGACCCGATGTTCGATCAAGTCGTCGGTACGGAAGGTATCGCGGACAATGCTGGCCTGCCCGGCAAGCAGGCGGGGTACGCGCGCGATCAGCTCCACCCCGGATTGATCGGACAGCGCCTGCTCGACGACCTCCACCCATCCCAATCCGTTGATCGCGATATGGTTACGCAAGAGCGCGGCGGTATCCGGCATCATTTCCACCGCGATCACGCGCCCCTCCGGTCCGACCAACCGCGCGCCCAGCAGCGTAAACGCACCGATATTCGCGCCGGCGTCGATGAACACATCACCTGGCTTGAGGGTAGCCTCCAGAACCTCGCGTACCGGCCTTTGCCCCGAGGGAAGAATGTGGAACAGATCATCCGTGCCGCGCCGGCAATGGAACCGGCCAGTTCCCGGCACCACGATCAGCGTATCGAAAATCAGATACGGATCCTTCCAGCGGTCCAGGCTACGGAGCGCCGTGACCGATGCACAAACAGCGCTCGCGTATAGTTTCGCGGCCTCGACCGGCCCGCCGCCTCGAACTTCGATCACGACCGACAGCCATATGCGCAGTCGCCCGAAGTATACCGCGACCCGCCGCGCCGTGATCCAGACCGGGCCGGGAGCCCAGGACCGGACCCATTCCTTGAAATCCTGCATCAGTCGTGCCTCTCAGGTGTATCTCGCCACGCCTGATCGTCTGGGTTGCATCTGATCGGGTGCGCGCTGCGCGTCATAGCCCGAAAGTCCGGCCATCTCACTCTTTTTGACTCGCCGCAACCGCAGTCGCGAACTCGCCCTCAAGCTGGCCGATCTCCTCGATGCCGACCGAGACCCGGATGAACCCCTCGGTGATCCCCAGCTCGGCCCGCCCTTCAGGGGTCAATCCCCGGTGCGAGCTTGAAGCCGGATGCGACAGCGTCGTGCCGATATCGCCCAGGGTCGGTGCGAACGGGATATGCTCAGCCGCCCGCAGGAACCGGTTGACCTCGGCCCGCCCGCCCTTCAGGCGGAAGCTGACCATGTTGCCGCCCTGTCCGCCCAGCAGGCTCACGGCGCGGTTGTGGTCCGGATGATCGGGACGGGCCGGATATAGCACCGCCTCGACCCCCTCCAGCCCGGCCAGATGATCGGCTAGTGCCGCCGCATTGGCTTGCGCCCGGTCAAACCGGATATCGAAGCTGTGCAATCCCCGCTCGGCCAGCCAGCAGTCGAACGGGCTGGGGGTCAGCCCCCAGGTCACCACCACATCATAAAGCCGCCGCGCCAACACCGGGTCGCGCGCCGCTGTATAGCCCAGCGTCACGTCGGAATGTCCGGCCAGCATCTTGGTCACCGAATGGATCACCACATCGGCGCCCTGCTGGAACGGATGGTACAGCCGCGGCGTGGTGAAGGTGTTGTCGACCACCAGCACCACATCGCGGTCGCGGCAGGCAGCGGTGATCGCCGCCATATCCGCCACCCGCAACGTCGGGTTCGACACCACCTCGACCAACACCAGCCGGGTCTCCGGCCGGATCGCGGCGGCGAAAGCCTTGCCGTCGGTCGGGTCGGCCAGGGTTACGCCGACGCCGATCCTCGGCATCTCATCACGCAGCATCCGCAGCGTTCGGCCATACAGTTGATTGCCCGCCACCAGATGGTCGCCGGTCTTCAGCACCGCCTGGAACACCGCGCCCACCGCCGCCATGCCAGACGCCGTGACCACGCCCCCCTTGGCGCCCTCCATCCAGTCCAGCTTGTCGGCCAGGATGGTCCAGTTTGGATGCCCCTCGCGGCCATAGGTATAGCCCTGCGCCCGTCCCTCGTACTGCGCGTCCAGCGTATCCGCGTCGGGGCTGGCATAGGCCACCGATGGCGAAATCGGGCTGACCACCGGGCGCGACACCGATTGCGGCTGCCTCCCCCGGCGCACGATCGAACGGTGGTCATCGGGCATCGGCGAGGATTCCTTTTTCGGCTGGACGGGAGGGGATTGAACCCGGAAGATCAGCCCGCGTCAATTCGGCGTATGCGCGGGAGCCTCGATGCCAGCCTTCACTACCAAGCGCGCCTCGGTGACGGTGCTGATCGTCACCCAGATCGCGGTGCTGTCGCTGTGGTTTTCATCCGCCGCCGTGCTGCCCGAGATGGCGCGCGAGGCCGGGCTGTCCGCCGCCCGCCTCGCCTGGCTATCCACCGCCGTGCAGCTAGGCTTCGGCATTGGCGCATTGGTATTCGCGTTTCTGGGTCTGGCGGACCGGTTTGACCCGCGCCGGGTCTTCATGCTGTCGGCTTTGGCCGGGGCGGCGACTAACCTCGCGCTGCTGGCGGTTCCGATCGGCGGTTGGGAATCGATCGCCCTGCGCGCCCTCACCGGCGCGGCGATGGCCGGGGTCTATCCGGTCGGCATGAAGATCGCCACTGGCTGGGGCAAAGCCGACCGGGCGCTGCTGGTCGGCCTGCTGGTCGGGGCGCTGACCATCGGCTCGGCCAGCCCGCATCTGATTTCGTTCATCGGCGGTGCCGAGTGGCGGTTCACCATCTGGACCAGCACCCTGCTGGCTGTCGCCGGTGCCTTTGCCATCTTGACCATCGGCCTCGGCCCGTATCACGCCCGCGCCCCGCGCCTCGACATCTCCGCCGTTGGCCTGGTCTGGACCGACCGCCGCATCCGCCTCGCAGTCATCGGCTATATCGGCCATATGTGGGAATTGTATGCATTCTGGGCCTGGGTCGCGGTCTTCGCCACCGGCTCCTATGCGCTCGCCGGGACACCGGGCGCCGAAAGCCTGGGCAAGCTCACCGCCTTCGCCGCCATCGCGCTCGGCGGGCTGGCCTGCGTGCCCGCTGGCTGGATCGCCGACCGCATCGGCCGCGCCCGGGTGGCGATGTTTTGCCTGATCGCCAGCGGCGGCGGCGCCCTGGCCTCGGCGGCGCTTTATGGTGGGCCGATCTGGCCGATGATGGCGGCACTGATCGTCTGGGGCATCGCCATCATCCCCGACTCGGCGCTGTATTCCACCCTGGTCGCCGACGCCGCGCCGCCGGAACGCGCGGGCTCGCTGCTGACCCTGCAAACAGCACTTGGTTTCCTGCTGACCGCGATGACCGTCCAGGCCGCGCCGGCGCTGGCGGCCCAGATCGGCTGGCCCTGGGTCCTGATGATCATGTCGCTGGGCCCCGCTATCGGGATCCGGGCCATGCAGCTGCTGATGCGAGAGTAAGCACGCGATCAGCGGCTTGCCGGGCCGGGCCTCGCGTCATAGCCTTGGTAACGAGCCAACCTTGCGGCCCGGATGCACCGGAGACGGAGCCATGACCCCAATTGCGCGCCTTTTCACCACCACCGTGATCGCCTGCCTTTGCCTCGCAACGCCGCGCATAGGCATCGCGGCGGAGCAAAGCGCCATCGACCGTATTCGAGCCACCGGCGAGATTATTCTCGGTGTCCGGCGTGACGCCCGACCGCACTCCTATCTCGACGCCAACGGCAACCCGGCCGGCTACACCATTGAAGTCTGCCAATCGGTCGTCGGCCGCCTGCGGGCGCAGCTTGGCATCACCCAACTGAGGATGCGTTTCGTACCGGTGGACGCCACCGACCGCTTCCAGGCCGTGGCGGAAGGCCGGATCGACCTGCTGTGTGGAGCCGCGACCATCACACTCTCGCGCCGCGAAATCGTCGACTTTTCGATCCCCACCTTTGTCGACGGCGCCAGCGTGCTCACATTGACCGGAACAAGCCAGGATTTCACCGCGCTGGCGGGAAAACGCATCGGTGTCCGCGCCGCCACCACCACCGAGCAGGCCCTGATCGCCTCGCTTCGGAGCAATGCGATCGAGGCAGAGGTGCACCCGGTCGCGGATCATGCCGAGGGTCTGCGTGCCGTCGAGACCGGTGAGATTGACGCCTATTTCGGCGATCAGTCGATTCTGTACGCGCTCCGGGATACAAGTGCGCAAAAGGACCGCCTTGTCGTCGCCGGCAACACGCTTACGCTCGAACTCCACGGCCTCGCCCTGCCGCTCGGTGACCACAGCTTCCGGCTCGAAGTCGACCGGGCGCTCAGCCAGCTTTACACCTCGGGCCGCATGGCGGATATCTTCGAGGCCACCTTCCCGAACGCTGAACCGAGCGAGTCTATCCGCTACATCCACACCTTCGCGCCGGTGCCGCCATGACCGGCTACCCCGGCAACGATCGCTCCGGTTTGAGGACGGCGCGTTCCTGGGGGTCGAGTTGTGCGATAAGACCGGTTTCCCAGTCGAGATAGGCCTGCGCCGCGGCCATGTTCGTGCCGTGGCGGTCGTGGACGAAGAACAGGTAGTCGATGCAGTCGGTATCCGCTGGGCATTCCGGCGTCGCGACCACGTCGAGCCCGGCGGCGCGCCAGGTCTCCGGGGTGCCGGCGAGGCGTGAAATAGGCAGGTCGGTGAGTTCCGCCAGATCGATGGCCGCGGCCTCGGCGATTGTCGCGCCAGTCGCGGGGCTGGCGCCGCCATCGTCCGACACCCCAACCTCCCGGTCGCGCGCCGCCAGCAGAATTTCGCTGGCGCCGTCGAAATCGACGTCTCCTAGCCGGGGCCGGATCGCCCAGCGTGCGCCGACGATATGCGCCGCCCGGTAGGCCATCGAGGGCGAAAGGTCGAGCAGCACCACCCCGGCGGCAAGGCGGCCCGGCACCTCGGCGGGGGCGACCAGCGGCACCTCGCCGGAGGCGACCAGCGTCAGCTTCGACAGCGGCGCGGGCGCAACAACAGGGGCTTGTGCCTGGCGCGCGGCGTCGTCGTCAAGGATCGCGATCTTGTGCCCCATGCCGCGCAACCACAAGGCGGTGGTCGCGGCGCGCAGCCCGGTATCGTCGCTGAGTACGATCTGCGCGTTGCGCGCGGCGACCCATTGGTCGGTCGCCTGCACCAGTTGCCCGCCGGGGGCATGGACAGCCCCGGGGACATGGCCCGAGGCGTATTCCCCGGCGCTGCGGACATCGAACAGGTAGGACGTGCGGCTGGTATCGGCGCGCTGCCGGGCCAGGTCATCGGCGCCGATCAATCTGAGCCCGGCCGAGGCGATCAGGCGGCGGGCGGTGTGGCCGCTGTCCTCGAGAAGCGCCGCCGTCAAGGCAGGCAGAGGGTCGGGGTCGCGGTGACGGGCGAGGTCGAACCCCGCCAACATCCAGCCCTGGGTGCCATTGCGCAGCGCCACCACATCGTTTGCCACGCCAAGATTGCGCAGGGTCTGCGCCCCGATGATCGACCGGGTGCGCCCCGCGCAGCTGACCACGACGCGGGTCGCCGGGCCGAGGCCGAGGGCACCGATGCGGTAGCCAAGCTCGGCATTGGGGCAAGACCGTGCGCCAGGCAGGGTCATCTTGCGGAACTCCCCCGGCGTGCGGCCGTCGAGGAGGACAAAGTCGTCGCCAGCCTCCTGCGCCGCTTTCAGCTCGCCCGCCGAAATCGATGGCGTGTCCATCGCGTGTTCGACCAGCTCGCCGAAGGTCTTGGAAGGCAGGTTGACGCCCTTGAAAAGCGTGAACCCGGCCGCCGCCCAGGCGGGTGCGCCGCCCCGCATGATGGTCAGGGCGGTGTAGCCGAGCGCCGACAAACGCGTCGCCGCCCGTTCCGCAACCCCGTCGCCATCATCGAACAGCACGCAGCGCACCGTGCGACGCGGCAACAGCGCCGGGGCGAGCGCCTCGAGGCGGCTGTAGGGGACGTTGACGGCGAAGAACGGGTGGCCCTCGCCATACTGGCCTGCTTCGCGGACATCGAGAAATGCGATCTCGCCGCCATCGGTCAGAGTTGGCTTAACCTGTTCGGCATCAGCATAACGCATTCGCCGCCCTTAAACCTTGGTCTTCACGGCCATCTGCATGATCTTGCAGGTGCCGTTCTCCATGTCGAAAACCACGCGCTTGTCCAGCGTCTCCAGCGGGCGGCCATAGAAATGCAGGTGGCGGATGATCTGGTCGCCCTTGATCTCGACACTGTGGACGTCGTCGGGCAACATCGTCAGCGCATTACCGGGCTCGATGGCCACGACCTCGCGCACCCGGATCTCCGCCTGGCCGGGGATCGCGCCGTCGTCGAGGCGGTCGTAGAGCGTGTTGTGCTCGACCCCATCGACCGCCGCGATACAGGCCCAGGTGGTGTGGTTGTGCGGCGGGATCTTTTTGCCGGCGCGCAGCACGTTCAGATAGAGCGAGATGCCGCCCTCGCCCTCTTGCCCGATCAGGAATCGGTTCTGCTGCTCGCCCGGTTCCGGCGAAGAGTAGTCCGCTTCGCTCCACAGATCCTTGCGCGCGGCAATCTCTAGAATGTTCGCGCGAATGCCGTCCAACGCAGCGCGGCTCAGTGGCGTGGCATCAAGGATTTCGCGAGTATCGCGGATCAGTGCTTGCACTTGGCGGCTGCGATCTTCGGCAACATCGGACATCGGTTGATCCCTGAGGCGGACTTTGTTAGGCACGAGATACCCCATTCCCCTCCGCTCGCTTGGGAAACCGGGCCACCAATCACCAAAACTCTAGTCATTGGGGATTGGAGTGTCCAGTTCCCCAACTCTCGCGCCTTACCCGAATCCGGGACGGTTGTGCCGCGACGCTGGGCCAGGTTCTGATGGGTGAAACCCGCGCGACAAAAGCCCGTGGTCAGCACACGGTCCACGCCGCTTAGAACTTTGAAACGCGCCCGCCCGCTCTGGCATTTCCGCCAGTCCACGATTCTGTTAAGGTCACACGAATCCGCCCCACTGCCCAACGGAGACCCCTGCGTCATGACCGACACCATCGTTCCGCCGCCGTCAGAATTCGTCCAGTTCTGGAACGAGATCCTTGTGCCGAAGTTCGTCAAATACAAGCATGTGCTGGTCGGCGGCCTGGGCAAGCACAGCGCGGCGATCTTCCCGAAGCTCGAGGTCAACGTCGGCGAGAAAGTGATGGATGCGGGCGCCGGGTTCGGCGACACCGCGATCATGCTGGCGAAGCGGGTTGGACCCAAGGGCCATGTCACTGCCATCGACTGCTGCGACGCCTTCCTCGACTATGGCCGCAAGGACGCCGCCGCCGCAGGCGTTATCAATGTCGGCTTTGTCGAAGCGGATATTCAATTCACCCCGTTCGCCCCGGAATATGATCTGGTGTTCTCGCGCTTCGGCACCATGTTCTTCGAGAACCCGGTGGCGGCGATGCGTAACATGCGCAAGGCGTTGAGGCCCGGTGGCCGTTTCACCATGATCGTTTGGCGTGACGTGACCGACAACCCCTGGCTCGGCGCGGCCAAGAAAGTCGCGCTCAAACATCTGCCGCAGCCTGGCGCCGACGCGCGCACCTGCGGCCCCGGACCGTTCTCGATGGCGGATCAGGAGCTGGTGACCGCGCAGATGAAGGCGGCCGGTTTTGCCGACATCACCTTCGAACGCGTCGATGCCCCGGTTCGCATGGGCGATTCGATCGAGGACGCGATCGGTTTCCAGCTGGCGCTTGGCCCGGCCGGCGAGGTCTACCGCGAGGCGGGTGACAAGGCGGCGGTGAAGCATGACGCCCTGGTTGCCGATCTGACCCGATTGTTAGAGCCGCACGCCAGCGATGACGGCGTCTTCATGGCGTCAAGCTCCTGGGTCGTATCGGCTCGAAACCCGAGCCAGATTTCCGAATGATGCAAGTCCCTTGGCTGAGGTACCCCCAGCGCTTCTTCCCCAGCCTGTCGATCTGTCTCTTTGTCGCCGCATGCCTCCATGCCCCTGATTCTGGCGCCGTTAAGCCGAGTGTCGGGCCGGTATCTGAATTGCCGCAATCTCTGGACCGGCAAGAGGCCGTGGCGCATCGTCGGCTTGGCCTCGGTCTCGAATCAGCCGGCGATATCGCTGGCGCCGTTGACGAGTTTGCGGCCGCGCTGTCGCTCGTACTGTGGCCAAATCAGGCATTGAACGGGGGGATCGATGAGAGCCCCCAGGGTGATCTCGCCCGTATCTGTGAGCTGACCGAACCCGCTGCCCAGATTATCCGCGCCTGTACCCTGGCGATCGGCTCGTCCCGTTTCGATCGCGGGAGACTGGCCCAAATGGTGGCCAACCGCGGTAACGCCTATCTCCGTCTCGGCGAACACGACCGGGCGCTGACGGACTATGAAACTTCGCTCCAGATCGAATCCAATGAGCCGCGTGGGTTGATCGGTCGTGGCCGGATGCGAGCCCGGGCGGGTGATCACAGGGCCGCAATTTCTGATTTCAACCGGGCGATCTCAGCCGCACCGAAACTCACGGAGGGCCGCTTGGCGCAGGCGCGCTCGCGCATTGCGCTGGGCGAATTCGAAGCCGCGATCGTTGACTACGACAATATTCTCGCCGACCCGGAAATGCTCGCCGCATACCCGGATGCCTACCGCGACCGGGCCATGGTTCACTGCCAGAATGGCGAGGCGGACGCGGCGGCTATTGGTTGGCAAGTTTGGCTGGCCGCCACCCCTGGGGGCGCCAGTTATGTGCGGGACATGCTATGGGCTCGCGGTTACCTGCGCGGAGCGGTCGGCACGGAGTTTGACGCGCGGACGTTGGCGGCGCTCCGGGCATGGACCAACGCTGGGTGTCCTGGCGATTAACGATGCCCAGTTCGCGCAGAGAGAAGCGAGTGCCGCGCTTCTGACCTGAAACTCGCCCCGATCAGAAAAAAATACTTCCAGGAATTTCTTAAGATCGACCGATCTCGAATCTGGAAAAGTCCTGCGGGATTTTAGCCGTGCCGCGGGACGATTTCCCCGCTGCATCGCGGGTTTACCGGCATCGACGCTGCTGTTCAGCTGAGATTTTGGGTCCGATTGATGCCTGGCATTAAACCTCAAATTAAGCGATTGTTCCTAATTCGTTCCCCCACAGTTAGTGCCAGAATACCAGTCAACCACAAAATGTGCGGCCACCTGCAAATAAAATCATTGACCTGTCACAAACTCGCAATATGGTGATGTGCGTTGCGTTGGTAACCACAACATCTGGTGTCGGTGTGACGTGACGGTGGGGGCTTGGGCCAGGTGCCCAAATCGCAAATACCATAACAAGACCAAGGGGGGGCGACCTCTACGGAGCAATGGCTTTGGGCGGGAAACGATTCGCCGACGACGCGGGAACGAGGGACACTACAAGATGCAGATCGAGCGTAAATTCACCGAGGCGGGCAAGTCGCCCTATGCTACAATTGCCTTTCGCGAGACAACATCCGAGATCCGGAATCCGGACGGCTCGGTGGTGTTCCGGCTCGAGTCGATTGGCGTGCCGCAGGCCTGGAGTCAGGTCGCGGCCGATGTGCTGGCGCAGAAGTATTTCCGCAAGGCTGGCGTCGCTAAGCGTCTGAAAAAGGTCGAAGAAAAAGACGTCCCTGAGTTCCTGTGGCGCTCCGAGCCTGACCAAAAGGCGCTCGCGAAGCTGCCTGAAGGCGAACGTTACGGCAGCGAGACCTCGGCTCAGGACGTGTTCGACCGGCTGGCCGGCACGTGGGCCTATTGGGGTTGGAAGGGCGGCTATTTCACCACCGAGGCGGACGCGCAGGCCTATTTCGACGAGATGCGCTACATGCTGGCGCGCCAGATGGCGGCACCGAATTCGCCGCAGTGGTTCAACACCGGACTGCACTGGGCCTACGGCATCGATGGCCCCAGCCAGGGCCACTATTACGTCGACCATATCACCGGCGAGCTGGTGAAGTCGAAAACGGCCTACGAACACCCACAGCCCCATGCCTGTTTCATCCAGTCGGTCACCGACGACCTCGTCAACGAGGGCGGCATCATGGACCTCTGGACCCGCGAGGCACGGCTGTTCAAATACGGCTCCGGCACCGGCACCAACTTCTCCCTGTTGCGTGCTGCAAACGAGTCGTTGGGCGGCGGCGGCAAATCATCCGGGCTCATGAGCTTCCTGAAGATCGGGGACCGGGCCGCCGGCGCCATTAAATCGGGCGGCACCACGCGCCGGGCCGCCAAGATGGTGATCTGCGACATGGATCATCCGGATATCGAAGCCTTCATCAACTGGAAGGTCAAGGAAGAGCAGAAGGTCGCTAGTCTGGTCGCCGGATCGAAGCTGCATGAGCAGAAGCTGAATGCCATTTTCGCCGCGATCCGTTCCTGGGACGGGGCTGAGGCCGATGCTTTCGATCCCAAGGTCAACCCGGCGCTGAAGGCGGTGATCAAGGATGCCCGCAGAGCGTTGATCCCGGAGACCTACGTCAAACGCGTGCTGCAATATGCGGCTCAGGGTTTTGCCTCAATCGAGTTCCCGACTTACGACACCGACTGGGACAGCGAGGCCTACGTCACCGTCTCGGGCCAGAACTCGAACAACTCGGTCCGGGTCACCGATGCCTACCTCAAGGCGGTCGAGACCGATGCGGACTGGGAGCTGGTTCGGCGCACCGACGCCAAGGTGTCTAAGACCGTCAAGGCCCGCGACTTGTGGGAGCAGATTGGCCATGCCGCCTGGGCCTGCGCCGATCCCGGCGTGCAGTACCATGACACCATCAACGACTGGCACACTTGCCCGGTCTCCGGGCCGATCCGGGCGTCGAACCCGTGCTCGGAGTACATGTTCCTCGACGATACCGCCTGCAATCTGGCATCGCTCAACCTGTTGACCTTCCTCGATGACGGCACGTTCGATGTGGCGGCATACGAGCATGCGGTCCGGCTGTGGACCGTGACGCTCGAGGTCTCGGTCACCATGGCGCAGTTCCCCAGCGCCGAGATCGCCCGGCTGTCATACCGCTACCGGACCCTCGGCCTCGGCTACGCCAATATCGGCGGGTTGCTGATGATGCTGGGTCACGGCTACGATTCGACCGAAGGCCGGGCGCTGTGTGGCGCGCTGACCGCGGTCATGACCGGCGTCGCCTATTCCACCTCGGCTGAGATGGCGGCCGAACTGGGCGCATTCCCCGGCTACCACGCGAATGCCGATGACATGTTGCGGGTCATCCGCAATCACCGCCGCGCTGCCCATGGCGAGACCATGGGCTACGAGAAGCTTCGCACTCTCCCTCAGCCGCTCGATGCGGCCAACTGCCCGGACGCGTTCTTAGTCGAGCGCGCCCGGGCCTCGTGGGACCGTGCGCTGGAGCTTGGGCAGAAGCACGGCTACCGCAACGCCCAGTCGACCGTCATTGCGCCGACCGGCACGATCGGGCTGGTGATGGACTGCGACACGACCGGGATCGAGCCCGACTTCGCGTTGGTGAAGTTCAAGAAGCTGGCCGGTGGCGGTTACTTCAAGATCATCAACCGCGGGGTGCCGAGGGCGCTGTCACGGCTGGGTTATTCCGACGACGCGGTTCGTGGCATCATCGACTATGCGGTCGGGCACGGCACGCTGTCGGGTGCGCCGGGAATTGAAATCGACCGGCTGATCGGCTTGGGCTTTGGCCCGGCCGAGCTCGAGAAGGTCGAGGCCGCACTCGGCACCGCCTTCGACATCCGGTTCGTCTTCAACCAGTGGACGCTGGGGGCCGATTTCTGCACCGGCGTGCTCGGCATCCCGGAGGCCAAGCTGGCCGATCCGGGCTTCGACCTGCTGCGCGAGCTTGGCTTCAACAGCCGCGAGATCGAGGTCACCAACACCTATGTCTGCGGAACCATGACGCTGGAAGGCGCGCCGGGCCTATTGGGCGAGCATCTGTCGGTATTCGACTGTGCCAATCCCTGCGGCCGGATCGGCAAGCGCTACCTCTCGGTCGACAGCCACATCCATATGATGGCGGCGGCGCAGAGCTTCATCTCTGGCGCTATCTCGAAGACCATCAACATGCCGAATGACGCCACCATCGAGGACTGCAAGGAAGCCTACCTGCTGTCCTGGCGTCTCGGCGTAAAGGCCAACGCGCTGTACCGCGATGGCTCGAAACTCAGCCAACCGCTGTCGTCGTCACTGATCGACGAGGAGGACGAGGACGATCTGATCGAGGCCGCGCCGGCCGAGCGTGCCGCTATCCTGGCCGAGAAGATGGTCGAGAAGGTGATCATCAAGGAGGTCCGCTCAAGGCGCGAGAAACTGGCCGACCGACGGCGGGGCTATACCCAGAAATCGGTCGTCGGCGGACACAAGGTCTATCTGCGCACCGGCGAGTACGAAGACGGCAGCCTTGGCGAGATCTTCATCGACATGCACAAGGAAGGCTCGGCCTTCCGGGCGATGATGGACAGCTTTGCCATCGCCGTCTCGATGGGCCTGCAATACGGTGTGCCACTGGAGCAGTTCGTCGAGGCATTCACCTTCACCCGGTTCGAACCGGCCGGCATCGTGCAGGGCAACGACTCGATCAAGAACGCCACCTCGATCCTCGACTACATCTTCCGCGAACTGGCGATCTCATACCTTGACCGCACCGATCTCTCGCATGTCGAGCCGGTGGGCACCCATTTCGACGATATCGGCGGCGGCATCGACGAGGGGCGCCCGAATGTCCAGCCCGCCCGGCAGGAAGTGGCCGATCCGGCGATTGCGATGATCAAGCAGTTCTCGTCGACCGGCTATCTGCGCAAACGCCTGCCGAACGAGCTGTTGGTTCTGACCGGCGGCATGTCGGGACGCAGCGCGGCGGCGGCCACGATTGCGGCCACGATGGCGGTCGAGTCGGTCGGGGTCTCGATGGCAACGGCGACCGCGGTCGGCTCGGTCGCCACCGCAGTGATGGGCCGAGTCGCCGAGGCGAAGATGAAGGGCTACCAGGGCGATTCCTGCGGCGACTGCGGAAACTTCACCCTGGTCCGCAACGGAACCTGCATGAAATGCGACACCTGCGGGGCGACCTCGGGATGTAGCTAGCACAGATTTATTTCGGTTGGCGGCGCCGTGAGTTTCGCCACCTGGACCAGAAATCGCGCACCCCTGAATCGGGACGCGCAAACGGAATAACAGGCCGCAGGCAAAACACTACCGGGCAGAAAAAAAACACTAGGTCTGAATATCAAACTGGGGGGCTCAATGCCCTCCATTTTTTTGTCTGAGGGTGCGCAATTTGATGTGTTCTCCCGTAGGGTGGGGTTTCACCCCACCACGAATTCGATCCGAGCAATGATGGCGGGGTGAACCCCGCCCTACAGCACCCTACCGTATCCCCAACCCCAGCCGCATCGCCAACCGGCGGAGCGGCGCGATTTCGTGGATCGCCTTCAGCCCGGCCCGGCGCAGGTCGCGCAGCGGTTGCCCGCTGGCTTGCGCGGCGCGGTTCAGAAGGTCGATCCCGGCGACGCGGGCCGCCATTTCCGGAGAGCGTTGCCGCTGGTAGGCCGCCAACAGGTCGGGCCCGCCGATATCCCGGCCGGCGGCGTGGGCCTCCCCGGTCAGCTCGGCGATGGTCTCGATATCGGCCAGGCTCATGTTCAGGCCCTGGGCACCGATCGGCGGGATCACATGGGCCGCCTCGGCGATCAGCGCCAGCCGCTCGCTGGTCAGCCGGGCGGCAAGCTGGCCGATGATCGGCCACAGGGCGCGTGGGCCGGTCACCTCCAGTGGGCCGAACAGTTGCATGGTCTCGGTGGTCACCTCGGCGCCGAGCGCGGTGTCGTCGAGGGCGTTCAGCTGGGTGACGCGCGGCCCCGGCGCCATCCAGACCACCGACGAGCAGGGGCGGCCGTCGCGGTCCGGCATCGGCACCAAGGTCAGCGGCCCGCCGGTCCGGTGAATTTCGGTCGAGATGCCGCTATGCGGTCGCGCATGGGTCACCGCGAAGACCAATGCTTTCTGGCCGTAATGCCAGCGCCGAACCTCGATTCCAGCGCCAGTGCGCAGGCTGGAATCGCGTCCGTCCGCCGCAAGCACCAGCCGCGCCCGGATCTGGTCACCGCCAGACAGTCGGGCCAATGCCTCGGCGCTGCGGGGCAGCAGCCCGGCGACTGTCTGGCCATTGACCAGCCGGGCGCCGGGCAGTCGCGCCAACCGGGACAGCAGTGCATCGCGGATGGCAATGTTGGCGACGTTCCAGCCGAAGGGCCGGTCCATCATCTCGCGGGCCTCGAAATTCGCGGTCTCGCGGACCTCGCGGGCCTGACCGCCGGCATCGACCAATCGCATGGTCCACATCGGAGCCGCTCCAGGCGCCATCCCCGCCCAGGCCCCGGCGTGCTCGAGCGTTGCAATGGCGGGTTCCAGAAACGCCGTCGTTCGGTAATCCGTTCCCGCTGATTTGGCCGGAGCAGGATCAACGCAGATCACATCGTGCCCCGCTGCGGCCAGCCGTGCGGTGGCGGCAAGACCGGCAATGCCGCCCCCGGCGACCAGGATGTCGGTGTCGATGATCTTCATGCCGGTCAGCTTAGGCTCCTGAGACACCCGGCTCAATCCCGATGGGACCGGAAAAACTGTCGCAGCAGGGCGGCGCATTCCGCCTCGGCGATCGCGCCGTAGACCTCGGGCACATGATGGCAAGTTGGGTGCGCGAATACCCTCGGCCCATGATCGACGCCGCCGGTTTTCAGGTCCGGCGCGCCGTAGTAAAGTCGCCGGATGCGGGCCAGCGAGATTGCGCCGGCGCACATCGGGCAGGGCTCCAACGTCACGTAGAGATCGCAGCCGGTCAGGCGCTCGGACCCGAGCAACCGCGCGGCGGCGCGCAGGACCAGCATCTCGGCATGGGCCGATGGGTCCGAGAATTCGCGCACCCGGTTTCCGCCGGCCGCAAGCACCGCTCCATTCGGACCGACGAGCACCGCGCCGACCGGGGTCTCGCCGCGCCCGGCGGCAGCCTTGGCCTCGGCCAGGGCGTGGTTCATATGGCTGGTGAAATTCGGCATTGGCCAAGTATCCCCCCCGGCGCCAAAGCTGCAAGCCCCCTTCCGCTGCGCCGCGCGGCAGGATAGAGGGAGGCCATGACCGAGAACAAGATAGAGGGCGAGCGTATCGCCAAGCGGATGGCCCGCGCCGGAGTCGCCTCGCGCCGTGAGGCCGAGCGGATGATCGAGGCCGGGCGAGTGCGGGTCAATGGCCGGTTGCTGACCAGCGCGGCGCTGAATGTTACCCAGCGCGATATGATCCTGGTCGACGGCAAACCGCTGGCCGAGGCCGAGCCGGCGCGGTTGTGGCGCTACAACAAACCCTCCGGGCTGGTGACGACAGCGCGCGACGAGCAGGGCCGGGCGACGGTGTTTGAGCGTTTGCCACCGGAACTGCCGCGCGTGATGCCGGTCGGGCGACTCGACCTGACCTCCGAGGGATTGTTGCTGCTGACCAATGACGGCGAGTTGAAACGTAAACTCGAGCTGCCCTCGACCGGCTGGCTGCGCAAATACCGGGTACGGGTACACGGCATCCCGACCGATGCAATGATCGCACCGCTGATCCGGGGCCTGACCATCGATGGTGAGCGGTTCCAGCCGATGACCGTGACCATCGACCGCCAGAAGGGCGCCAATGCCTGGCTGACGATCGGACTGCGCGAAGGCCGCAATCGCGAGATCCGGCGCGCGGTGGAAGCGGTCGGGCTGGAAGTAAACCGGTTGATTCGAATCAGTTACGGACCGTTCCAGCTCGGCGATCTGGCGACCGGGGCAGTCGAGGAAGTCCGCGCAAAAGTGCTTGCCGACCAACTTGGCGGTCAAAGCTCGCCGCCAACTCAGGCTCCGAGCCGCGAAAGTGTTGCACCGAGGCGTCGCAAATAAAAAAATTTATTTAATTCCGCCTTATGTTTGCCGTGAAAGGTTGAGATTGTTATTCTATTGGTAACGGACTATTCTGCGATGCAGAAGGTTCGGGCTTGGGAACGGAGCTCCGCGAGGGGTTCGACTCAAGACTTCGGTGGGGGCAAGCGCCGAGATCCGGCGCTTTGAGCAGGGGAGGTAGCAGATGCGTAGGATTGCAGTTGCCAGCGCAATTGTGGCGGGGCTTTTACTCTCTGGTTGCACCAGTCAGAATACCAGCTTGGACGATGGCTGGAAATTGATCAAGGCGCAGGACTACGCTGCGGCGCGGTCACACTATCAAAGCATGCTAGCCGATGATCCGAACAATCCCTATGCGAACCTGAATCTCGGGGTTGCGAACGAGGAACTCGGTGACAAGGCAACGGCAGCCAAGCACTATCAAGCGGCGATCACGAACGGTAAGGACGCCAAGATCTGGCAAGTCGCGGAAGATGGCAACGTCGCGGGTCGCTCGACTACCGTCCTGAAGGTCGCCGAAGAAAATCTGGCAGGCCTGGGTGGCTGACGGCAAAATCGGGGGACGGGTAGCGATCTCCCATGTCGAATGGATTGTTGAGGAGGCAGAATGATGAAATCCCTAAGTATCCTTGCCGCGGCGTCGCTCGCTTTGGCTCCCGCGCTCGCCAGCGCCGGTGCCATTGGCAACAATAGTGTCGGCGCCAGCAGTGATAGCACGACCAACAACCGTCCGATTTCGGGTCCGGTGGCCGGTCACCATCTGAAAAATGAGGAAATCCCGGTTGGCGCCATAATCGTCGGGACCCTCGTTATTCTCGGCGGCGTGGTGATTGGTGTTCTGGCGGCGGGTGGCGGCAGCGACTCCAACAATGGCACGAACGACGCCCCGGCCGAGTAAGCGGCTGATCCGTTTGACTTGATTGCCCTGAGGCGAGGGGACTTGCCTCAGGGCTTTTTGCTATTCTGGCGTCGTTGCGGGGCTATCTCGACAGAAGCATTGTATTGCCCTCGACGCTGAGGCTGCGGAATCGGTCGAGGTAGGTCATGCCGAGGAGCGAGTCGTCCATCTGGCCGCCATTGACGACCGCGCGCACGTCCGTATCGACAAATCCTCCAAGTTCAACCCGATCCAGCACGACGCCTGCCCCAAATACGCGGCCGTTGGCTGTGTTGCTCGGCAGGACGAAACTGAGATTGTCCACCGCAAATCCGTTGCGGTCCGCGTCCGCCTGGCTAAGGACCAGATTTGTAGCGCCGGTATCCACCATGAAGCGGATCTCGGTGCCGTTGACCCGGAGCCGCGCATAGAAATGTCCGTCATCGGCACGGCGCAGCGAGATCGTGCGGTTGTCGATCGATCGGGCCGAATCCGGGTAGAGCTGCGAGATCAGCTGGTCCTTGAAGCCATAGGCGAGTGTCGCTCCCGCAAAGATCAGCACCCAGATCGCCGCGTGCTGCAACGCGGCGCCCAAACGGTGGCGGTAATTGTAGAAAACTCCGCTGGCGATCACCATCCCGAGGATCGCAAGGTAGAAGAAACGGGCCTGGGCATCGGGGTCGGCTGGTAACATTGCAAGTCCAATGATTTGATGCGAATTTTCCGGTTCAGGATGGCCCCGCGCGCGCCGCTCGGCAAGGTCTACGTGCTCAACCCGGGGTCAGGGCGCCATAGTCAGCCAGCCCGTCCAGCACAAACTGCACTGAAAGCGCGGCCAGCAGCATACCGAACAGCCGGGTAACCACCAGAACTCCGGTGCGCCCAAGCGCGCGTTCGATCAGCCCACCGAGCAGGAAACTTACCAGCGCCAGCAGGAGCAACGCATAGAGCACTCCGAACATCATCGCCTGGCCCCAGAGATCGCCCTGTTGCTCGCCGACCAGCAGGATCATCGTGGCAATCGCGGCGGGCCCGGCCAGCAGCGGTGTCCCCAACGGAAACACCGAGGGATCGGAAGCAGGTGCATGTTCCTCGTGCGCTGTCTTTTCCTCGCGCCGCTGGGTGCGTTTTTCGAAAACCATCTCGACCGCGATCAGGAACAGGAGCAAACCGCCCGAGATGCGAAACGCCGGCATCGAGATGCCGATGAACTTTAGCGCGGAATCACCGGCCAAACCGAAGACCGTGAGGATCGCGGCGCCGACAAAGGTGCCGGTCAACGCAATACGCCGCCGTTCGGCCGGGGACGCGCCCCGAGTAAGTGCGACGAACATCGGACCGAGCCCGATCGGGTCGATCACCACGAACAGCATGACAAAGGCGGTGATGGCTTCGTTCAACATAAGATCTGTCTCGCGCGCGGCGGGGCGGGGGTCAAGCGTTCCGCGCCGTCTCCAGCGCTTCGTCGGCGGCCAGCCACAGGGACTCGGCCCGCTCCTGTGCCGCCAGGATCTCGCCGCGTTTGATTTGCAGGGCGTCGACTCGGCTGGTTGGGCCGTCGTAAAGCGTCGGGTCGGCCAATTGTGCCTCGATCTGTCTCAGCATGCTGGCGATCTTTGCGACCCGGGTCTCGCAGTTCTTGACCTCGACCCGAAGCGGCGCCAGCGCCTTGCGCTCCTTGGCTGCGTCCCGGCGCTGCGATTTGCGCTGGCTGGCGTTGCCGACCGGACCACTGGTCTCGGCCTCGGGTTTGGCCAGCAACAGGCGGCGATAGGCGTCGAGGTCGTCATCATAGGGCGTGACCCGGCCATCGCGCACCAGCCACAGCCGGTCGGCGACCAGCTCGATCAGATGGGCGTCATGGGTGATCAGGATCACCGCGCCACGATAGTCGTTCAACGCCATCACCAACGCCTCGCGGCTCTCGATATCCAAATGGTTGGTCGGCTCGTCCAGGATCAGCAGATGCGGCGCGTCGAGGGCCGCAAGCGTCAGCAGCAGCCGCGCCTTCTGACCACCGGAAAGGTGCTCGACCTTGGTCAGAGCAATATCCGCACCGGTCCCGCCATTGGCCAGCATGGCGCGCAGCTTTTGCGGCGTCATCTCCGGACGCCGGTGCCGGAGATGGTCGAGCGGCGTCTCGCTCGGCACCAACTCGTCGGTCTGGTGTTGGGCGAAATAACCGATCCGCAGTTTTGTCGAGGCTTTGCGCCCCCCTGTCATCGGCGCCAGGCGGCCCGAGATAAGTTTGGCCAGCGTCGACTTGCCCTCGCCATTGGCGCCAAGCAGCGCGATCCGGTCGTCCTGATCGATCCGCAGCGACAGGTTCGACAGCACCGGCCGGCCGTTGTAGCCGACATCGACGCTCTCGATCATCATCAGGGGCGGCGCCAGTTCCTCCGGGTCGGGCAACACAATGGGCGGCACGCTGTTCTCGATCGAGGCGGCAATCGGCTGCAACTTCTCCAGCATTTTCAGCCGCGACTGGGCCTGGCGGGCCTTCGATGCCGAGTAGCGGAAGCGATCGACGAAGGCCTGCATGTGGGCGCGGCTGGCCTCCTGCTTCTTCGCCATCGCCGACATGAGGGCGAGCTTCTCGCGGCGCACCCGGTCGAAATTGTCGTAGTTGCCAGAATAAAGCGTCAGGCGTTTCTCGTGCAGATGCAGAATGCCGCCTACGGCCCGGTTCAGCAGCCCCCGGTCATGGCTGATGATCAGCATGGTATGGGGATAGCGGGCGAGAAACCCTTCCAGCCAGATCGCCCCTTCGAGGTCGAGATAGTTGGTCGGCTCGTCAAGCAGCAGCAGGTCAGGGGCCGAGAACAGCACCGCCGCCAGCGCCACCCGCATGCGCCAGCCGCCGGAAAACTCGTGGCTGGCCCTCGCCTGGGCCGCATGGTCGAAGCCCAGACCAGACAGGATCGAGGCCGCGCGGGCTTCCGCCGAATGGGCATGGATATCGATCAGCCGTGTTTGAATCTCGGCAATCCGGTTGGGGTCGGTCGCGGTGTCGGCCTCGGCCATCAGGGCGGCGCGCTCGGTGTCGGCGGCCAGCACGGTTTCCAGCAGCGAGCGGTTGTCGGCGGGGGCTTCCTGCGCGACGCCGCCGATGCGCGCACGCGAGGGCAGCGATATCTCGCCGCCATCCAGCGCCAACTCACCACGGATCAATTTAAACAGCGTGGTTTTGCCACTCCCATTGCGTCCGACAAGGCCGATCCGCGCGCCGGTCGGAATCTGCGCCGAGGCGCGCTGGAACAGGGGGCGGCCGCCAATCAGGAAGGTGAGTTCGCTCAGTTTCAACATGGGGTGGCGCGTAGCAGAGGGCGCGGCGTGCGTCTAGGCCCGCTTGGCTACGTTGGGCGTCGCGCCAGGATCACCATGCAATCATAGGCCATTACAAGCTCGTCGTTCTGGTTCAGCACCGTGTGCAGGAAACCGGTTCGGCCGCGTTCGGGTCGCGATTCCGCGGGGGTCGAGCTGGTCACCTCGACCTTCACCCGCAGCGTGTCGCCCGGCCGCACCGGTCTGATCTAGCGCAAGCTGTCCATGCCGGGCGAGCCCATCGACGCCTCATTCCAGATATTGGCGTCGAGGATCAGGTTGAAGGCGGTCAACAGCGTGTGAAACCCGCTGGTGATCAGTCCACCATTGGGCGATGCCTTTGCCGCCTCCGGGTCGGTACGGAAGGACTGTCGGTCCCATTGATGGGCAAAGCCGAGGATGTCGTCCTCGCTCAGCGTCCGGCTGGCGGTCTCGAAGGTATAGCCCTTGGGCAGATCGTCGAATCACATCGGTTAGGTTGCCATTTTCTGGCATTAAAACAGGACCATCGGCCCACTACGGCACTGCGTCCTAGTGCCGCTTGCAGGCGCGGGCGCCGGTTCGGAATGCGCTTTCATCCGCTTCCCTGCCATGGTATCTCGCGCCCGGAATTACAGCAGGGTGCGCCGCTAGACGCGCCCCTGAGCAGAGAAAAGGAACCGATCCATGGCCGTAACCCGCACTTTCTCGATCATCAAGCCCGATGCGACCAATCGCAACCTGACCGGTAAGATCAATGCCAAATTCGAGGAGGCAGGTCTACGCATTGTTGCACAAAAGCGGGTCCACCTGACCAAGGCGCAGGCTGGCAAATTCTACGAGGTGCATGCCGAGCGCCCGTTCTACGACGAATTGACCAGTTTTATGTCGTCAGCTCCGGTTGTCGTGCAGGTGCTGGAAGGCGAAGATGCCGTTGCCACCAACCGCCGGGTGATGGGTGCCACCAACCCGGCCAACGCCGACGCCGGCACCATCCGCAAGGAGTTCGCCCTGTCGATGGGCGAGAACTCGGTCCACGGGTCGGACTCGGAGGAAAACGCCGCCATCGAGATCGCCTATTTCTTCGCCGGCACCGAGATCGTCGGCTAATTCAAACCAGACGGAGTCTGCGCTAGAGCATTTTCGAAGTGGATGGAATCGTCCGTTGACTCGGAAAATGCGACCAGCCAATGTCTTAGAGCGCGTGACCTGATGCAATCAGGTTGCAAAGCGCTGTGGTCGCGCAGACATGACATCACTTCGCGCCGCCTCCCGCTGGAGGCGGCGTTTGTGTTTTAAAATGCTTTGCGGTCAGTCTAATTCACGTGTTCTTAACCATGAATCGAGTGTGAATCGATTGTTGTTTATTTTCAATATGTTAGATATGCGCAAGGTTGCACACTCACACCGCTGCCGCCGATCACATATCCTTTGAGTCGCTCGACGGGTCGGGAAAGAGCGCAATCGGGTTGCGACGTGCGGCCTCCGGGTCACACAGGAAGGCGGCGAGCACGCGCGGGTACAGGACATGCTCGCGCTTCAACACCCGGGCGCCCAGCGTTTGCGCCGTGTCGCCCGGCAGCACCGGGACCACAGCCTGCCCGAGGATCGCCCCCGAGTCGAGCGCCTGCGTCACCTCATGCACCGTAGCGCCGTGGACGCTGACCCCGGCTTCCAGCGCCTGGACATGGGTGTCGACGCCCTTGAACAGGGGCAACAACGATGGGTGAATATTGAGCATTTTCCCGGCCCAGGCATCGATCAGCACCGGCGTCATGATCCGCATGAAACCGGCAAGGGCGACCAGTTCGACGCCCGCTTCATCGAGTTTCGCGTTGATCGCCGCGTCGAAGGCCTCGCGGTCGCCCTTGTAGGCGCGGTGGTCGACCACCGCTGTGGCCACGCCCAGCGCAGCTGCCTTGGCGAGGCCCGCCGCCTCCGGGTTGTTCGAGATTACGATGGCCGGGCGTGCGGGCACCGCGCCCGTCTGCGTCGCCTCGACCAGCGCCACCATGTTCGTGCCTGAGCCCGAGATCAGGATGCCGATGGCGGGGATGCTCATCTCAAGCTGCCGACGTAATGCACTGCGGGCCGGTCGTCCTCAGTGAGATGGCCGATTCGGTAGACGCTCTCGCCCGCCTCGGCCAGAGCGGCCGTTACCGCCCCGGCGTCGTCCGGGTCCACCACCAGCACCATGCCGATGCCGCAGTTGAAGGTCTTCAGCGCCTCCGCCTCGGTCAGCCCGGCCTGGCCAATCAGCCAGCGGAACACTGGCGGCAATTCCCAGGCGGCAAGCTCGATGGTGGCCGCGGTGTCACCCTCCAGCACGCGCGGCAGGTTTTCGGTCAGCCCGCCGCCGGTGATATGGGCGATCGCGCGCACGCCGCCGGCGCGGATCGCCGCCAGCGCCGGTTTCACATAGATCCGGGTCGACGCAAGCAGGACGGCACCCAGCGAGCCTTCGGCAAACGGGCAAGGGGCTGCCCAACCCAACCCGCTTTCGGCGACGATACGGCGAACCAGCGAATAGCCGTTCGAGTGAACACCGGACGATGCCAGTCCCAGCAGCACATCGCCTGGCCGGGTGGTGAGCGGCAGCGCCTGGCCGCGCTCCATGGCGCCGACAGCGAAGCCCGCCAGATCGAAATCGTCGCCCGAATACATGCCGGGCATCTCGGCGGTTTCGCCGCCGATCAGGGCGGCGCCAGCCTGTCGGCAGCCCTCGGCGATGCCTTCGATGACCCGGGCTCCCTGGTCGACGGACAGCTTGCCGGTGGCGAAGTAGTCGAGGAACAACAGCGGCTCGGCCCCCTGGCAGACCAGATCATTGACGCACATGGCGACCAGATCGATGCCCACCGTGTCGACCAGCCCGGTGTCGATGGCGATCCGCAGCTTGGTGCCGACGCCGTCGGTGGCAGCGACGATGATCGGGTCGCTGTAGCCTGCCGCCTTGAGATCGAACAACCCGCCGAAGCCGCCAAGCCCGGCCATCACGCCTGGCCGGTCGGTCGATTTGGCGGCGGGCTTGATCCGCTCGACCAGGGCGTTGCCTGCATCGATATCGACACCGGCATCCTTGTAGGTCAGCGCGTTGGGGCGGTCGGTCATTGCGGGTCTCCTGTCCGGTCGCCACGCTTTATCGCAACTGCCGGCACTTGCAAACCGGGCTTTCGCCGTTGACGATCAGAAGCACCGGTCGTAAGCAGCGTCACGGTCGGGCCCGTAGCTCAATGGTTAGAGCAAACCGCTCATAACGGTTTGGTTGGGGGTTCAAGTCCCTCCGGGCCTACCAGACCCCAGAATTCGACTCTATGTCGGTAACATGCTGACATACAAGCGGATTTCGCGCCAACTGTAACACAAAGGTGTAACACATGGGCTCAGAAGTCGGGGCGCGAGATCAATTTCGCTTTTGACAGAGCAGAAGCCGCGCTTGCAACCGGGCAGGAGCAATCATTGCCGCAAATCGAAAAATTCTCGTTCGCCGGGATTGAAGCGTTTGCCTGCGAGTGGTTCGCTCAGCTCAGGAAATGACCCGCCTCACACGACCCTCGTCGGCGGCTCCCGCCCTTCAAAGAACGCAATGAGGTTGTCAACCACGGTCATGCCCATCGCGATGCGAGTCTCGACGGTAGCGCTGCCAAGGTGGGGCAGGAGGCAGACGTTGTGCATGGTGGTCAGAGCCGTCGTGATCACCGGTTCGCGTTCGAACACATCCAGCCCGGCGCCAGCGATGGTGCCGGCTTGCAGTGCCACGACCAGCGCTGCCTCGTCGACAATATCGCCGCGAGCCGAGTTGATCAGGAAGGCGGTCGGCTTCATCCGCGCCAGCCGCTCGGCGTTGATCAGGTGGACATTCTCGCCGCCGCCGGTGCAGTGCAGCGAGACGAAATCCGCCGCCTGCAGCACGGCGTCGACGCTATCGAGTTGCTTTGCCGGGACACCGGCGTCGGCAACGGGGAAAGCGTCGTAGAACACGATCTCCATTTCGAGAGCGTGGAAGCAGCGCTTGGCCATTGCCTTACCAATCCGGCCCATGCCGATGATGCCCAAGGTCTTCCCCTGGGGCGAGGTCCCCATCAACTGGGTCGGGCGCCAGCCGGTCCAGTCACCGGCCCGCAGCATTGTCTGACCCTCGTGGATGCGGCGGGCGACGTTGAGCAGCAACGTGAGGGCGATGTCGGCGGTCGCGTCGGTCAGGACGCCGGGGGTGTTGGTGACGACCAGCCCGGCAGCCTTGGCGGCATTGATGTCGATGTTGTTATAGCCAACGCCGAATTGGCCGAGGATCTTTGCCCGCTTCGGGGCGGCCAACACATCTGCGTCGATCTTGTCGGTCACGGTCGGGCACACGGCATCGAAATTGTCCAGCGCGTCCTTCAACTCGGCGGCGGTCAGCGCCATGTCGGCATGGTTGAGAACCACATCAAAACGCGCCTGCAATTCGGCCTCGACCCTGGCTGGCCATTGACGTGTACACAACACACTGGGTCTGGTCATCTGTCTTTACTCCTTGGCCGCCGAGTTTTTCCGAGCGCGTCCTGATGCCGGACGCGTTGCTGGTCTGCGTGCATCGGTGGGTCGCATACCATAGTGCTTCTGATACGCCATAGCGAAATGCGAGCTCGACGAAAAACCCGTCAAGACACCGATCTCAAGCGTCGAAAGATTGGTGTGGAGCAGCAACTCGCGGGCCTTCTCCAGCCTGAGGCCGCGGTAGAAATGCGCTGGCGAGGTATCGACATTGGATTTGAACATTCGCTCCATTCGGCGCAGGCGCAGACCGGACAGTGCAGCGATCTCCTCCATGCCCAGCGGTGTCTCGATATTCGCCATCATCATCTCGATGGCCTTTTGCAGCGGCGAGGGCAGGTTTTCCAGCCGGTCGAGCTGGCCCGGACGTTGGTGGATGGCGGCATTGCGGATGCGGTCGATCTGGAACCAGTTGGCGACGGCACGCGACAAGGCGGGGCCATGATCCTGTTCGATCAGGTACAGCATCATGTCCATCCCGGCGACCCCGCCGGAACCGGTCCAGCGGTCGCGGTCAATGACATACAGGCCGGGGGCGCTGCTGAGGTCTGGGAA
>DATLAW010000013.1:0-2648 GCA_035527255.1 Thermohalobaculum sp.
GCTGAACGGGACCATCACGCGGTCGAAAGAGATACCCTTTTCGGCGAGCGCGATCTCGACCTTGCGCGAGAACAGGCTAAGCGGTCCGGAATAGAGCTTCATTGTTGCACGCCGCAAATTGTCAATGTCGAATAGAACAAATATGCAACATTAACGATCCGTAGACCCGCCGTCCATATCTTTCCTGCTTATCCACAGGCGGCAGGGTGCGATCGAACGCCCCGCGCCCGCCGTTCTGACGAGTTCCCAACTCTTGCTGGTTAGCGACAGGCCCTTGTCTCGTGACCGCGACGAAATCCACAAGCAGTTCCAGGCCGTCGACGGCGCCTATCGCGCGGGCGACCTTGCGGCTCTGCGGAGTGCGCTCGGGGACCCGCCGGATTTTCCGAACTGCCTCCAGCCGCATGACCTGGGCGTGGCCGACTATCCGCTCGAATATGCGATCTACTGGAGCCCGCCGGACTTCATCGAGGAGCTTATCGCCAATGGCGCCGACCCCAATTATCCGGACGAGGCGGGCTTTCCCTCGCTGATCGCTGCGCTGTCGTCCGGCCGCCGCGACCAGCATGATATCGCATGCCTGCTGCTCGACAGCGGCGCGGATGTCGATCAGCGCGGGCTTAACGACTGGACCGCTCTGCACTATGCGGTCGTTCAACGCGATCTCAAGGCAGTGGAGATCCTGCTCGCCCACGGCGCGGATCCGTCGCTCAAAACACGGATCGATGACTGCACGAGCCCGCTGGACGACGCCCAGGCGATGGGTTTCGAGGCGGCCGCAGCGCTGCTCCGTGCGTCGTTCGGTACCTCTCCTGCGCCCGAGCGCGAGGCCGGGAAATGACACCAGAAAACACCCCCGCCAATGCGCCCTCCTGGCACGACAATCTCATCTATGGCATCCATCTGCAGTCGGCCGATCCCGACCGTGGCATCTGGCGCAGCAATCTGGTTCTCGACATCGACCACATCGTCGAATGGATCTGCGGCGAGGATCGGCAGGTCAGCTTTCTCGTCGCGCCGGCCACGCTGGTGTTTCATGACGTCACCGATTTGCGGATCGATGTCGACTTCGGCGCAGACGGCTCAGGCGGCCAGCGCATCAATATCAACGAGCTGTCGATCGCGCAGATCGTGCGCGACCCAGTCGAACGCTTGGCAGCCGTGGGCGCGCCGCCACATTACGCTTGGCGCATCGAGCTGAACCTGCCGCAAGGGAGCAAGATCGGTTTCGGTGCCTCAGGCTACACACAGACGCTTCGCAGCGAGCCACAGCTCATCGACGAGCAGCGCCTGCCTGCCGACACGCGCGCACCCCTGATCCTACCTTGAGGCCAGCGGCCATTGGCGCCGGTTGGTCGATGATGGTGTCGAGCTGTTCTAGGTCAGGCGACCGGCCGAATGCCTGAACTGCGGCCCCGCGTGGGCGTTGCGGTCAGGTGCAGTACGCCAGACCCGCCTGGGCGAGGGTGTAGAAGGCGGGAACCACAACGTTGCTCCAGAATACGCCGAGTGTCGATAGGATCGGCGCGCCAAAGCCAATCGCCACGGCAAAACCCGTCACCGCGCCCAATATCACATCGCGCCGCCAAAGATTGGCGGGGCGCGAGGGCAATCTCGACAATGTGGCTTGCTGGCTCATAGCAATCCGATGTGCACCTTCGCCGAAAGAACCAATACATAAGACATCGGTCATTGCATGGCTGATATCAAGGATCGAACAATCGCCGGTCCACCCACATTCAACGGATGGACGCCAACCCACGCAGGTCGGTGGCGCGCAAGTACCGGATAACCGAGTCCCATTGCGCCAACCCTGGCGCGCCAAGGCCGCGCATACCCACCGCGACGATCATTATCTTTCGGTTAACCGTCAACATACCTTGGCGAAGCCCTCCGACTTTGGCGAGAATTGCTGGTCTTCCCTTGACTACAAATATCCGCGCACCTGCGCGTCGCAGATAGGGATCCGTCTTTACGGCCTTCCTAGGGTCTCCTTTCGGAAGCTTGTCGGACTTCCTGATCATGAAAACGACGAGGTTATTTCCGACCGAGTAATTGCGCCGTACCAGTAGCTCGCCCCCTGGTTCCTTTTTGACGTCCACCGGCCCGGCCCGCCATCCCGGCAAAGGCTTGGGAAAGAGTCGAATCAGCTTTTGGGACAATTCAGTCTGTCCAAGGGCGCCGTCGTTTCCAAATCCGACGATCAGGATCGCGCCCATTGCGATCGATAAGCGTGACACAGATGCCGACGAAATCACGATAATGCTACCCGGTTGCGTTGTTCCAAGCGCGAATCCTACATCGCCTGCGTTACCAGTAGTAGAAGTATCAGAGCGGCTTTTCCGGATGAATTAGACGACCAAGGCTCAATGAATTAGAGCCCGTGTTAGTGCGCTTCGGCCCAATTGTCGGCGATGCCGGCATCGACCACCAACGGCACCTTGAGCTCGAGCGCCGGCAGCGCGGCCTTCTCCATCACCGTGCGGACGATCTCGACGGTCGCCTCCACCTCGGCCTCGGGAACTTCGAGCAGCAGCTCGTCATGGACCTGGAGCAGCATCCGCGCGCCCAGCTTGGCGTTCTCCAGCGCCGGCGGCACGCGCACCATGGCGCGCTTGATGACATCGGCGGCGCCGCCCTGAAGCGGC
>DATLAW010000014.1:0-3677 GCA_035527255.1 Thermohalobaculum sp.
TGCATCTCGGATTGAAGCTCGTAGGCTTGCCTAGGTCGCTTCTGGTTTCGTCGCCGGAGCAAATGTTGGAGAGCTGATTTGCACAGAACCCTCGCATGCATCGCATTTCTGCTGGTCGGCGGATGTGCCGGCGTTGCCCCCGAGCGGCCGGGCATCATTGTCGGTCCGGGCGGGGTAATTTTGGCCGAACCGGCGCTGGTGGCAGCGCTTGAGCAAGCGCAGATCGTGGTGCTTGGCGAGGTGCATGACAATCCATACCACCATGCCCGCCAAGCCAAGCTTGTGCGGCAATTGCGGCCACAGGGCATCGCTTTCGAGATGGTGCCGGGCGCCAGTGAGGAGGGCATTCAGGTCTTCCTCGCTCAGGGTGGCGCACGGGGTGCGATTGGTCCGGCGATTGGCTGGAGCAAGTTGGGGTGGCCAGACTGGAAGGTCTATGCCCCGATTTTCGAAGCATCCCCGGGCGCCTACATCGCTGGTGGCGGGGCGCTCCGGTCCGAGGTTCGGATGGCGATCAAGGACGGCGCGGCGAGAGCCTATGGCGCCGGGGCGGATCATCTGGGGCTCGACCAGCCGCTGGCGCCGGCGTTCCAGATCGAGCTCGAGGACGAAATGATCGCCGCCCATTGCAACAAGCTGCCGCGATCGGCGGCGGTTGGCATGGTCGAGGGCCAGCGCCTGCGTGATGCCCGCTTCGCCGCTGCCGTCCGGCGGGCACTGGCCGAGGGTGGCGGTGGGCGAGCGGTGCTAATCACCGGCAATGGCCATGCTCGCACCGACCGGGGCGTGCCCGCCTATCTGCGCCTGATGCAGCCCGAGGTCACCGTGCTGTCGGTGGGCATGATCGAACTTGAACCCGGAGCGGATCCCGGTTCGGCGGCGCGGGGCTTGCCCTTCGACTACATCTGGTTCTCCGACCCCGCGCAACGCGACGATCCCTGCGCCGGGTTTGGCTAGCCGCCCTTGCGGATCAGAAAGGTCATCACGCCACCCGGCTCGTCCGCCTGAGACATCAGGGCGTGGCCCTGCTCGCTGCAGAAATGCGGAAAATCGACCCGCGCGGCGGGGTCGTCGGCGCGAATCATCAGGAGAGCGCCGTGGCCGAGCTTCGACAGGCGCTTGCGCGCCTTCAGCACAGGCAGGGGGCACAAAAGCCCTGTTGCATCAAGCTCGGCATCGATCGGATCGGTCGTGGACATGGCAAAGCCGTAGCGCTGCGCTGGCAGCGGCGCAAGCCCTTGCGACGGTGGGGGCGGGCCACTAACTTTACCGCCGACAGGTGGCCGAGGCAGGTTGGGGAGATCGGCATGCGGATGAGGTTGCTGATGGCGCTGCTCGCCGCGCTCGCCGGTCCCGGCCGGGCGGCGGAGCCGGTGGTCGCCTATACCATCATCAACGGCGCCGAGATCACCGACAGCCTGACCGGCGCGCCTGGCGATGCGGATCGGGGGCGGGCGCTGTATAGGGGCGAGGCCCGGGCGGGCTGTCCGGCCTGCCACGGGGTGCCTGGTGTTGCGACCGAGTTTGCCGCGACAGCCCCGGACCTTTCCAATGTCGGTGAACGGCTTGGCGCCGGTGCGATCCGGCTGTGGATCGTTGCGCCGACGGTGTTCTCCGACGAGACCGCGATGCCGTCCTTCTATGCCGCCGGACAGCGCACCGGGGCCGACGACCCGCTGTATGGTGGACCGGCGTTGACGGCGGGCGAGATCGAAGATCTGGTTGCCTATCTGGCAGCGCTTGGCGCGCCGGGGTGACGCATTTGTGACCCATTGTTGGCGGTGCTGCGGCATGCTGGCCCTTTCACCGGACCGCAACTATGCGTAGGTCTGACGGAGCTTTCGGGACAACGGCGAGAAATTCGGGCATGGAAATCAGCATACTGACCGCATTTGCCGGCGGCATCATCAGTTTCCTCAGCCCCTGCGTGCTGCCGCTGGCGCCGCCGTATCTGGCCTATCTGGGCGGCACCACGCTGGACCAGATTTCCGGCGAGGATCAGGAGGTCGATCCGCGCCTTGCCCGTCATGTTTTCATCTCGGCCTGTTTTTTCGTCGCCGGGCTGGCGACGGTGTTCGTCATCCTCGGCGCGACCGCATCGGTGCTGGGTCAGGTGCTGTTGCAGTACAAGGTCGAGCTGGCGCGGATCTCCGGCGGCGTCATCGTCGTGCTGGGGCTGCATTTCCTGCACATAATCCGGATCCCGTTCCTGAACCGCGAGGCTCGCTTCGATGGCCCGGCGAGGGCTGGCAGCCACGGCACCAGCTATGTGATCGGCATCGCCTTCGCCTTCGGCTGGACCCCCTGCATCGGCCCGATCCTGGGGACCATCCTGGCGCTGGCGGCGCAGGAGGAGACGATCACATCGGGCACCCTGCTGCTGGCGGTCTATGCGCTTGGACTGGGCATGCCGTTCCTGATCGCCGCCGCCTTCATCGGCCCGTTCCTGCGCTGGGCGCGCGGCTTCCGCCGTCATATGGGACTGGTCGAGAAGCTGATGGGCGTGCTGCTGGTCGCCGTCGGTCTGCTGATGATGTTCGAGCAGTTCGAACGGATCGCGTATTGGCTGCTGGAGACATTTCCGGTGCTGGCGACGTTCGGGTAGGGATTGGTTGGATAGGAAACCGCGGCGGATGGGGTGCGTGAGCAGCGGCTGGGGGTGTGCTCAAGGTTGAGCACATAGTCAAGATATTGATTTTAGGGGTAAAAATAGTTAACGTGGTTTTGGGAGGTGTGGTCAGGCTAGGCGCTTCACGCCCTTGCGGCTGACTTGACAGGTCAGGCGTCTTGAGACGCGTGTGAAGAAATTGTCAGGCTTGGTGTCGTCGGGATGGAAAAGCAAAACTGCGTTGAAGGCATACAAGCTCGTTTGGCTGAAGTTGGTGGGAAGTGCTCGGGCAAAGCCGGCTGAGCGGTCATCTGCGCTTCGGACAAGAACCCTTGGTCAGAACGATGCGGTAAGAAACGGTCTATTCCGTCCCGGCCAAAAACCTACGATTTTTTTTGTCTGCTTCGAGCAACATTGCAGCCGTTGCCGGTTTGGGTCAAACGTCGGCTGAGCGGGACAAACCGGTCATCCGACAAAATTTCTCAGATGACTGGTCCTGACTCAAGACTGCCATTGATCTTCGTTCGTTGTTGACTGGATGCCAATTCGATAGTCGGCGAGACTTGTGCGTAATTAGGCGTCGCCCTACTAAAGCAGTGTCTGGGGAACGCGGACTGAGAAGGGATAATCGGAAATGACGCAGGCGGTGATTGAAGTCGGTGATAAGCTACACATCATCACACGTCGCAATTTCATTGAGGACCTGCGCCGCCATTTCGCTGGGTCTGTATTGGCAGTATCCGGAGGGTTGGTGCGAGTTCAGGGATACGCGTTTGTATTCAAAGACAAGGCGTCAGGTTATCGTCGGAAACCAGAATTTCGCACGCGAATTTTTGGGGTCGCCGATGCCCAGCTGATCATAATTGCGCTTCCGTCAGGAGTCGCCATCGACAGTCTAAAGTATCAAATGGATTCTTACAGTGGATCCCTAGAGCATTTCGATCAAATGTTGAATCTTTTGGGATTCCCACTGGCTTGGTTTTGTGATTCATCCTTTTCAGGAGGATCTGCCGATGCCCATGCCGCTTTCGCTCGACATTCGCCGTCGCTTTCATCGCTGCATTGAAGA
>DATLAW010000015.1:0-10205 GCA_035527255.1 Thermohalobaculum sp.
GTCTCGTGACAGATATCGATGCCGCGCTCGAACATGAGATCGTCGATCTGTCGCGATGACAGCGGATAGCGGATGTACATCATCACCGCCAGGCGGATCACCTCGGGCGAGCTGTTGAAATAACGGAACGGATTTTTCATCGAGCGAGGCTAGGGGCCGTCCCTCACTGCTTCAAGGCAATTTGCTCTGACAAAGTCACGGCCGCACATCCACATGTTCCCGTGACAAAGCCCCCGCGGCCCATCCACATGTTCCTGTGACAAAACCGGCGGATCACCTCGGGCGAACTATTGAAATAGCGAAAGAGATTGCGCATCGTCCAAAGCTACGGACCGCCTCCGCTCGGCTCAAGCCAATTTCCTTTGACAGCGCCGCCATGACCGCTCACTTCCCCGCCGCGCCGCGCCGCGCCGCGCCGCGCCGCGCCGCGCCGCGCACGGCATCGACAATCTTGCGGTAGCCCGAGCAGCGGCACAGATTGCCCGCGAGCCCGGCCCGCACCTCGTCCGTGCTCGGCTTGGGATTGCCGGCGAGCAGGGCATGGGCGGAGACGATCATGCCCGGGGTGCAGAAGCCGCACTGGACGGCGCCGTGATCGAGGAACGACTGCTGCAAGGCCGACGGCGCGCCATCCGCGGACAGGCCCTCGATGGTCGTGATCTCGCGATCGACGCAATTGCTGGCGATCGAGAGGCACGAGCGAACCGGCCGACCGTCGACCAGCACAGTGCAGGCGCCGCAAACGCCCTGATTGCAGCCCCTCTTCGCGCCGGTCAGCGAGAGCTTCTCGCGGAGCACATGGAGCAGCGTGTCGAACGGCTGTGCCTCGACGTCGCGGGCTTGGCGGTTGATTTTGAGCGTCAGGGTCACTCGCCGTTCTCCAATTGCGACTTGGCCGCGCTGAGCGCGCGCGCGACCATGCGCGGCACCACGAGGCGCCGGTATTCGGCGCTGGCGCGAACATCGTCCGGCGGATCGAGCCCATCAGCCAACATCGCGCCGGCCTCGCCCAGCGCCGCATCGTCGAGCGCGGTCCCGATCAGTCGGGCCTCGGCTTCGGGCGATCGGACAGGTCCGGGTCCGCACCCGCCGACGGCGAGCCGAAGGTAGGAGCAGGCGCCGCCCTCGATCGCCAGGACCAGCGCGACCGATGCGATGCACATATCGCCTTCGACCTTGACCAGCTTGTCGTAGTGTCCGACCGCACCGGCCAGGGCCGCGGGCAAGGTCACAGCGGTGACCATCTCGCCCTCGTTCAGCGCGGTCGTGTACCAATCGGTGAAGAAATCGTCGGCGGCGACGGATCGCCGGCCGCCGGTGGCCGCGACTTCGATCGCGGCGTTGACGGCGACGAGGGCAGCGGGGTAGTCGGCCGCCGGGTCCGAATGGCTGACCGAGCCGCCGATCGTGCCCATATTGCGCACCGGCGGGCTGGCGATGCGACCCGCGGCGAGCCGCACCACGGCGTGCCCTCCGGAAAGGCGATCGTCGGACGCGACATCAGCGTGCAATGTCGCGGAGCCGATGCGCGCGGCACCGTCGGCGCCGATCGCTATCCCTTTAAGCTCCTCGATGCGCCGCAGGCTGACGAGCGTGCCCGGCTCGACCAGCCGGGCGTTCATCATGGCAACCAGCGTCGCGCCGCCGGCAAGGCACCGAGCGTCCTGGTCCCCGGCCAGGATAGCAACCGCGTCGTCCACGGTGGCTGGTTCCAGATAGCGCCCTTCGGTCACGCTTGTCCTTCCTCTCTGGCCGCCTCGACGCGCTCGCGGAAGGTCTCCGCGAACTGGTTGCCGAGCTTCTGGGCGATTTTCTTCATAACGCCGTGACCATACTTACCGAGGCGCCCGGCGATCGTCACGTCGGAGCTATAGTAGATTTCGGTGCCGCCGCCCTCGATTTCGGCCAGCCGCAGAATGTTCTGGGAAGAGACCTGGCTGGCCCGCGAGCCTTCCTCACCCTTGGTCGTCGAAAGCACTTGGGTTGGCGGCGTCTCCTCGGTAACCTCGACCTCCAGGTTGAACGTCGTCTTGATCGGGCCGACCTTGACCTGGAGGGCAGCGACATAAGTGTTCGGCCCGGTGACCTCGATGTCCTGACATCCGGGGATGCAGGGACCGATTTCGTTTGGATCGGTGATGAAGCGCCAAACCAACTCGCGCGGCGCGGCGACGACAAAAGTCTCTTCTATCTTCATTGGCCCGCCCTCGCGCCTGTCGAACGCAGTGCCTTCTTGTCGATCTTGCCCACGGTGGTCTTGGCGACCTCGGCGACGATCTCGATTTCCGCGGGCACTTTATATTTGGCCAGATTGGCCGCGCAATGGGCGCGCGAATCATCGACCGTGGCCTTGGCTCCCCGCTTGAGCGCGACGTAAGCCTTGATCTTCTCGCCCCGGTAGTCGTCGGTCACGCCAACCGCTGCGGCCCTGAGCACGTCGGCATGGGCGTAGAGAACCTCGTCGACTTCGCGCCGGTAGACGTTGTAGCCGCCGGTGATGACCATGTCCTTCTTGCGGTCGCGAATATAGAGATAGCCGTCCGCCTTGTCAGAGAAAATCGGCCTGGGCGCGATGACGCGTCAACGACGGACCGTGTGCCGGCTCGTTCAGCAAGGATTCCTACAAACCAGCCATAATCGCCATAGATCGGTACGGGTGAATTGTAAGACTATCCTGAACAGCCATTGCTGGCAGAGGTGTGGATTTTTGGGGTGACGCCCGGATGGGTGGCGCAAAAAACCTGCAGGAAGCTTACGAAACTTCGGCGAAGGATCCTGTCGGAGAAAATCGGCTTGAGCCGCCCGGAGCCGGCCTGTAGCTGCCGGTTCGCGAATCAACCCCGGCTTGTGGGAATACCGTAGGTATCCCAGGCTTTTCCCACGCTTTCTGTCACATCAGCCGGCACGCCGGCCAAGGTCTGGGGGGCCAGGTTCTTGGTTGACCAGGTCGCGTCTATGCCGATTTTCGAGCCGAGACCGCTAGGGAATTCGGGCTGCGACGGATCGAGCCGGTTGTTCGCAGCGCGCGGGATGACGAAAACGTCCTCGGCAGGCTGCATGCGCATCGCCATCGCCCACTGCACCATGTCCATGTTCCGGATGTCGATGTCGTCGTCGACCACGATGGCGATTTTGACGCCGGTTTCCCGCAACATGTCCATGAGCACGTTCTTTCCCAGCCCTGCCGGCGCATTGCCGATCGATGCGATGGCAATGAAACCCGCGCACCCCCCGATCGTCAGATGCAGGTCTTTGATCATGGGGCACGTCTGGGCGCGGATGGCGCGAAACCACTCAGGCTCGCGCGCCACGCCCTGCATGATGGTCGTCGGCCCATAAATGCCGTAACCTTCATAGGTTACATTGTAGATCGGGTCGGCCCGGTGCGTCATATACGAGACCTCGGCGACCGGACGGGGCGCACGGCCGGACATATACCCGGTCCATTCGCCAAACGGACCTTCTTCCTCGCGGACATTTGCGAGTATCCGACCCTCGATGACGATCTCCGCGTGAGCGGGCACCTCGATGTCGACGGTTTCGCAACGCACCAGCTCCAATGGTGCGCCCCGCAGGGCTCCGGCCAGCGCGTATTCATCCTCGCCGTGACCGTAGGTCGCCTGCGTCGCAAGATAGCTGGCGGGCTCGGTGCCGATGGCTAGGGCAAAATCACAGTCGCGGCCGAGCAGCTCCCATTTGCGGTGATTGATCGCGCCGTGATGGGTCATCGCAATGGAGGCGCCAATGCGCCGCGGGTCTTTGACCTCCAACCGGTAAATCCCGACGTTCCGCGCCCCGGTATCTGGATCCTTGGTAATGAACTGCGCGAAGGTGATGAACGGCCCCCCGTCACCCTCGTGCCAGGTAATAGGCACCGGAAAACGAGTGAGATCGGGCTCAGCCACATGGACGTCCTTGCACGGACCGGTGGGAACGATCACCGGAGGGATTTGGTTGTCGAGGCACCGGACCCAATGCTGCAGCAGATCCCTTTCCTCGCAGCCGAGACTGAATGCCACCCGGCGCCTGCTAGTAAACGGATTGGTGAGGAGGGGAATGTCGCTGCCTTCCACGTTCTCGAACAACAATACAGGCCCCTGCTCGGCCAGAGTCCGTTGGGTCACTGCCGCCAGCTCGTATTGAGGGCTTACCTGTTTGCTGACGCGGCACAATTCGCCCGCCTTCTCCAGCGCCGTGATGAACTCTCTAAGGTCCGCAAATCCCATAGCAACTTCCCTTCAGTTTGCGCAAAGCCGATTGCCTGCGCCTGCCCCGCGCCGGGCCATGTATTTCACACAACCGGTTGCAGACGGCGGATGGTCTCGCCATCACGGATGGTTACCGCGCGCGGTCACCGTCCAACCAGGCTTCGCCGCCCGACGACCAGCGCCCGACCACCCAAGAGTAACCCAAGGGCCAGTCCGCCCAGATTAATGATGGCTGCTTGCGGGAATACGGATGACGGTAGCAGGAGGCTAAGACCGGCGACAACGAATAGCGTGCGCGCCAGGCCACCAACCGGTCGCACGTGGTAGCCGATAGTTCCGACGCAGACGAAGATCACACCGCCGATCGCCGTGAGCGCCGTCAAAATGACTTCGAACACGCCCCCGTTCAGCAGCAGGCTCGGTGCGAATATGAAGAGGAACGGAATTATGTAGGCCGGCCATCCAAACCGCATTGCGGCAAAGCCGGTCGCCAGCGGAGGTGATTTGGCAAGTGTCGCTGCGGCAAAGGCGGCGATCGCGATGGGCGGCGTCACCATAGACATCACGCCGAAATATATGACGAACAGATGAGCCGCGATCGGATCGACGCCCGCCTCCAGCAGGGCCGGCGCCACCAGACCCGCGAGCAGGATATAGACCGCAAGCGTCGGCAATCCCATTCCGAGAACGATGCAAATTACCGCGCTTAGAATCGCCAGGGGCAGGATATCCGTGATCCCGAGACCGAGAAGCGCGAGCGGAATGCCGAAGCCGAGACCGGTAAGGTTCAGAATCCCCATGATCACCCCGGCCGCCGAGGTGATCATGATCATCTCGATGACAATGACGCCAGTTGACCGGCAGGCATCGACAACGTCCCGAAAGCCAATTCTGCGTCCGCGATAGCCAAAAATGAAGTTCGCGGCGATGAGGATTCCAGCCGCATAAAATGCCGCGAGGTCCGGCTCTTGATTGAGCCAGAACAGGCCGACGATCAGCACCGCGAACGGGATCGGGAAGAACCAGCCTCGCGCGAGTACCGTTCGCGTGCGCGGAATCAGGCTTTCGTCGATTCGGCCGATCCCCAATCGACCAGCCTCAAGATCAGCCTGCACGAAAAGCGCCACGAAATAGAGTATGGACGGCAAAAGGGCCGCGAGCACGATTTCGCCGTAGGCGATCCCCAGATACTCGGCCATCAGAAACGCGGCAGCGCCCATGACCGGCGGCATGATCTGGCCACCGGTGGATGCCACCGCTTCGATGGCGGCGGCGACGCGCCGCCGATAACCGCCTTCGATCATCAGCGGGATCGTGATCACACCAGTGGAGACGACGTTCGAAACCGCGCTCCCCGAAATCGAACCGAACAATGCTGATGCGGCAATGGCGATCTTCGCTGATCCGCCCCTATACCGCCCCATCATGGCGGCCGCGAGATCGGTGAAGAAGGCGGAGCCGCCGGTGGCGAACAACATCTGGCCAAAAAAGATAAAGGCCACGACGATGGTCGACGCGATGATGAGCGGTTGCGCGACGATGCCCTCTTCCATGGTCACATACACAATGACCCGGCTGAATGTGATATCCCGCCCCGCGAGCGCCCCCGGCACCAGGTTACCGAAGAAAGCGTAGGACAGGAAGACAACTAGGACCGCCGCGAGAATGGGGCCGGCCGTGCGCCGCAATCCCTCGATCAGAAGGACAAGAAGGACCGTGCCGATGACGATGTTGTGGAACGGCGGCTGAGCGAGTTCGTCGACCAGCCTCGGATAGCGGATGGTTATATACAGTCCGCAGGCGAGACCGAGACCTGCCGCAAACCCATCGTACCAAGGCAGAGTTCCGCGAGGCTGCCCGTTCGTTCCGAAACAAAGAAACGCAAGCGTCAAGCCCAGCGCCATTGCCAAGGCAATGAACTGCTCGGTGAAAACGGCGACGCCCAGATAATAGGGCACGTCGATCGCCCACAGGAACGCCAGGAGCGTCACACATATGGCCAGACCGTCAACCGTATAGCGCAACCAGCGCGACTGATATTGGTCTCGGCTACCGTGACCTAACGGATCCAAATCTTCTGGATTTCCAGCGTCTTCCGCCGGAACCAATGGAATGGTTCCCCCTGGCGATCGGGCCTATTTTGGGGGCCACGCCCCTGTTTCCTTGTAGTACCTGATCGCTCCCGGATGATACGGGACTTCCGGCACACGGACCGCCATGTTTTTTGGCGAAAAGCTGTTGAAGATGCCATGCGACGCAACAAGGTCCTTCTTTGCACCCGACAGCGCTTTGAGGGCCTTATAGACCGCGTCGTCCGAGACATGTTTGCCGGCGATCAACAGGTAGGGAAAGCTGAGGAGCGTGACCTTTTCGCGTATCGTGGGCAGACGCTTCGACGGCTTGAGCTGGGCAAAGCTCGCTCCCGGCAGGATCGTATCGAGGATCTTCACGTTCGCGGGCGTTGCATCGAGCGAGATGAACTTGAGCGCTCTTTTGGAATTGGCCTGTCGGATGATTCCCGAGCCGGGCGCGCCGTCGGCGCCATCGACCTTTCCGGTGACCAGAAACTGAACGCCGCGCGCAAAGTTTGCGACCGGAACAGGCTTGATGTCAGCCACCGAAAGCCCGCCCGTCGCGAGCATCGCCTTGGTTGTGTATACGACGATCCGCTGGCGGGAGAACTCTGTCGGGAACGGCCGCCCCTTGAGCTGGCCAACGGTTTTGATCTTGGAGTCGTTCCGTACCATCATGCCCGAGTAAAATCGCACGAGGCGCGCCACGATCCGAATATTGGGGTGGGGCTTGCCCTTGGATATCTCCGTGCCGCGGTACGCAAAGACCGTGGCCATGACACTATCGGTGCCAAGCTCAAGCGCTCCGGTGTTGATCCGGGGCATAAACACCGTTCCGCCGCCGAACCCGACTGGCCGAACGGTCAATGAAGAGTGTTTGGTTATCGCCTTTGCTACGGCCGCTCCGATCGCATAGCTCAACGAGCCTTGCGGGTTCGTTCCGATCGCGATCGATTCCGCGGATGCCGAGCCGCCAAATAAAGCAGCAGCCGCTGTTGCTGCCGAAATCAATACCAACTTCATAATACTACTCCCTAATACTGCGTCCGATGGCAGCGTGATTCTGGTGGCGTAATAAAAGCCCCGGTTCGATCTGGCATTTGCTAATTAACTAATGCAATTTGGTATTAATGGAAAACGCTACTCTGGTATCTATTTTCTGTCAAACGCATTCCAGCCCGACATCCTGCGCCGTCTCGCGCTCAGCAGATCGTCCTGTTTTGCAATCCGTTGAGGACCTCTTCCGGCGTCAATGGCAGCTTGCGCAGCCGAATACCGGTCGCTTCGGCGACCGCATTGGCGACCGCCGCCGGCACTCCGTTCAGGCTGATTTCACCCACACCTTTGGCGCCATAGGGTCCGTCCGGCTCGGGGTCTTCGACGATGATGGATTGAATCTCGTAAGGAACTTCGTTCGAGGTCGGCGCCTTGTAATCCATGAGCGACGGGTTGACGAGGCGCGGGCCGTCCCACACCAATTCCTCGTAGAGCGCCATGCCGAGGCCCTGCGCGAAGCCTCCTTCGATCTGCCCTTCCACCAATGCCGGATTGATGGCTTTGCCCACATCGGCCGCAATCCATGCTCTGAGCACATTTGATTTCCCGGTGGTCTCGTCGATTTCGACTTCGACAACCTGGGCGCAAAAAGCATGGGCACCGCTCTTCTTGAGGGGAAGACCGACCACCCGGGCACGATCAAGATCATAGCTGGCTTTATCGTAGACCAACGATTTGCTGCCTATGATCGGCCCGCCCGCCTCCCAGTGCGACCGCGCGGCGATGGCAACAAAGGGGACAGCCCTGTTGGCGCCCTTGACGCCGACGAGGCCGCCCTCGCGAAGCTCAAGCTTGTCCACCGATTCCTCGAGGATGGCCGCCGCGTGATCCATGATCTGGCCGACCGCAGCCGCCGCAGCGCCGACCACCGCGCGGCCGGTCGTGTGGGTGACGCGGCTTGCGGTCGTGCCCCAGTTGTAGGGCGAACCGTCGGTGTCCGGCGCCGCGAAAACCACATTTTCCATCGGAACCTTGAGTGCCTCGGCACAGATTTGCGTAAGGACTGTGTCCGACCCTTGGCCAATGTCGGTCACGCCGGTATTGAGCACGAAAGTCCCGTCCTCCAACATACGAACAATGGCGCTGGTGGCGAGAATGCCGCTCGTGTGGGCGCACGCGGCGATGCCGTATCCGCGAGTCTTCCCGGGCGGAGATGTCCTGTGGCTCCGACGCCTCCAGCCAGAAGCGTCGCGTACTTTCTCCAGGCACTCCTTGAAACCACTCGAGGCGACGACTTGACCGCCAAACCAGCGGTCTCCGGCTCTGATCCCGTTCTTCAGGCGGATCTCGATCGGATCCATGCCAATCTTTTCGGCGATCTCGTTGATCTGCGATTCGCTGGCGAAGGTGACCTGTGGGTTGCCAAACCCACGGAAGGCGCCGAAACGAAGCTTGTTAGTGTAGACCAGCTTGCCGTGCGCCCTGGCGTTGGGAAACCTGTACGGGCCGCAGGCGTTGTTGAGCATGAACCCCATCACCCCGGGGCTATCATCGGCGTAGGCGCCGCAATCCATCAAAACTTCAAACTCCCGCGCCACAAAGGTGCCGTCCTTCTGCGCCCCGGTCTTCATTCGGATCGCCACAGGGTGGCGCGCGCGGACCGTTTCGAAGTCCTCCTCGCGGGACAGGATCATCCTGACCGGTCGCCCGGTCGCCAGCGCCAGCGCCACGGTCATCGGCTGGACGTGCGCCTCCATCTTGTTGCCGAACCCCGCGCCGACGCGCGGCGTCATCGAGCGCACCTTCGACATCGGCAAGCCAAGCGACTCGCAGACATTGGCCTGCACCCGGAACACCGACTGGTTCGCGGACCAGAGATGAACGCGGCCGCTTTCATTGAGCTCGGCGAGCGCCCCGCAGGGTTCGACCGACAAGTGGTATTGCGCCTGGGTCTGGAACTTGCCCTCGACAATGACATCACATTCCGCGAAGCCCTGCTCGATATCTCCTTGGGAGATTTCCGCATCGGTCAGCTGATTACCCTGGCATTTCGCCTCGAATATCTTGGTGTAGGAAGCGAGGTCCTCATGCACCAATGGGGCGCCATCGGCGAGCGCCTCCTCCGGGCTCAATATGGCCGATAGTTCCTCGTAATCGACGCTAATCAATTTGACGGCGGCGCGGGCGGTCGCTTCGTCTTCGGCGGCAATCACCGCCACGGGTTCACCAAAATAGCGGACTTTGCCTTTGGCTATGGGTCCTTCGTCCTTGAAAAAAGCACCCATTTTGCAGTCCTTGAAGTCGTCGCCGGTCAGGACACAGCGGACGCCCGGAACTTGCTCAGCCTTGGAGGTGTCGTAGGACAGGATGCGCGCATGGGCATGGGGGCTTTGAAGCATGGCCGCGTGCAGCATGTTGGGGCGCTTCAAATCGGCGATGTACTTGGCGGTGCCGAGGACCTTTTCCCTGGAATCGATCTTTGCGACGCTTGCGCCGACAGGGCTTTGATAGCCAGTCATCGCAGGTCTCCGCCCGGCGGCAGTGCGCACGGCATCGACGGCCTGCCGGCAGCCGGCACATCGGCACAGCTTGCCAGAGAGGCCGACGCGCACTTGGTCGACAGTGGGTTTGGGATTTGCGGCAAGAAACGCATCGGCAGAGATTGTCATACCTGAAGTGCAGAAACCACATGGCGTTGTCGCGGTATCAAACCGCGGTCGTGCAAATTTGACGAGGAATTCTTGCTCAGGCACTGACACCTTAACAGCTGACGGCATTGTCACGGGGGCATTGTCAGGGCAAATGGGGCAGGCTTGGAAAGGCCTCTTTGTTAAAGTTCTCAGACCGCCAGTTGCCGCCACTCAGCCATTGCAACTGAGCGGTCATTCTTGAAAGTGTCACGGCGGACCAGGTGGCGCTGTAAATTGAA
>DATLAW010000016.1:0-14814 GCA_035527255.1 Thermohalobaculum sp.
CCGTTTCGGGGCGCTGAGCGCCACCAGGACCGCCCAGACCCCGAAAACCCGGAAATCAGGCCCGCAGACGCCGAACGTTACACCAACCCCGCCAATCCAATCCTCGATGATCGGGCGCCGCACGTTTCCACACAACCAAGACCCCAAGCTGCCGAGCGTCCTGATTGCGGTTTTGGTGAAAAAATACGTTTTGCACCCTCCAGAGATGGCCTCAATGTTACCCGAAATCGGACATCACCGCATTTATCGGCAGTGCCGTTGATCAGCGCGATCGTGCGGGTTGTCTGAGCGCGTACATTGGCGGCGTTCGAGACATCGAGAGAATGGCGGGGCTGCGGAGTAATCAAATCGGCAAAGACGGCTGCGCGGCTTGGCGCGGATGCAACTGTCATTCACGACATTGGATATTCGCAGAACCGATAGCCCAATGCCATGAGCGCTCAGGAAAGAGTCGATGTGCCGGTGTCCTTGTCACCCGGATCGCGGGCTCGATCCGGGTCGTCTTGAATCGCATTCCGCGCGCGCCGATTCTGTCACGATGGTTCACGGGAATGACGGCCAACCCGCACCGGGCACGCCTATCAATGAAACGTGGGCGCCAAAAGGGTTCCGCGCGGATGCGCCCCCGCATCCCGAGATTGGCTCGGCTCACCTCCAGACGAAATCGCGGCTGGACTCTTTTCCCCAATATATCGAGTATCTCAGGGTGGCCACCGACAGAACAATTCACAAATCATGGCCGCTATCCTTGATGGGAGGGAATCATGAACTTACTCAAAGCAGTCGCCTTCGGGTGTGTGATTGCCGGCATGACGGCAATACCAGCCACCTCCGAAACGCTGATCGGCGCTGTACAATTCACCGAAGACCACGCCTTCACCAAGGCGCTTCGCAAGTTCGAGGAAGAGGCGGCCGCCTGCTCGAACGGGTCTCTCGAGTTCGACCTGCACTTGAACTCGGAGCTGGGGCTCGAGAAGGACTACTTCGAGAACATGAGCCAGGGCCTTGCGGTCGATTACGCGATCGTCAGCCCCTCGCATATGTCGACATTCTCGCAGAAGGCCCCGCTGATGGACATGCCGTTCCTGTTCCGTGATCTCGATCACTGGAACGCGGTGATGGAGGCGGACGCTTTGGCGCCTCTGGCACAAGATGTGCTGGAGAAGGCGAATGTGCGGCTGATCGGCTATGCGGGCGGCGGCACCCGCCAGCTGATCGTCAATCGCCCGATCACCAACATGGCCGAGCTGGCGGGCCTGCCGATCCGCGTCATGGGCGCGCCGATCCAGACCCGGATCTTCGAGGCAATCGAGGCACACCCGTCGGTCATCGCCTATTCCGAGGTCTACAACGCCATCCAGACCGGCGTGATCGATGCGGCCGAGAACGAGGCCGCCGGCATTGAGCAGATGAAGTTCTATGAGGTCGGCCCGCACATCGCGCTGACCGCGCATGCGATCACCGTGCGGCCGATCGGCTTCGCGAACGCAACATTCGAGCGGCTGACGCCGGAACAGCAGGCATGCATCCTCAAAGCCGGCAAGATCGGCGGCAAGCTCGGGCGAGATCTCGAAAGTAGCCAGGACAGCTCGAAGCTGAAGGCGATGGAGGATGCCGGGCTGCTGACAACCCATGCCTTCAGCGAGCGCGACAAGCTGCTCGAGCTGGCGGGTCCGGTGAAGCGCGCCTATGCCGAGGAACTCGGCGCGATCGACGTTCTCCAGGCGATCGAAGCGGTCAAATAGACCTCGCATCCGCCGGCGGGGAGGTTTGTTTCTCCGCCGGCCATCCTAATCCGGTGACATGAGGCAGAGAGCAGGCAATGCGGGCGCTCCTTGACGTCTATTACGGTCTGTTGAAGGTCGTGCTGACGGCGCTGCTGATGGCGCTGGTCATCCCGGTTCTGATGCAGATCATCAGCCGCTACACGGGGATCATTCCGCGGTTCATCTGGACCGAGGAAATCGCCCGCTTCTGCTTCGTCTGGATCATCCTGATCGGCGCCATGATCGCGGTGCGCGACGGAACCCATTTCGACGTGGACGTGTTGCCGCACAGCGAGAACCCGTTCGTTGAGCTGGTTATGAGGATCATCTCCTACGTCGCGGTGCTGGCGGTGGCGGTGACGTTCGTGCGATACGGCTACGACTTCGCGATCCTCGGCTCGCGGCAACGTTCGGAGATTTCAGGTCTTCCGATGCTGTCGATCTACATCGCCTGGCCGTTGGCCGGGGCGACCTGGGCGATTTTCTTGGCCGAGAAGATCTACGATGCGGTCCGATCTTACCGCGAGGGAGCAGCCAATGGGCCCGGCTGAGGTTGCAGCTATTCTTTTCGGGGCGTTCGCAGTCCTGGTCTTGCTGCGCGTTCCGGTGGCTTTCGCCCTGGCGCTGGCGGTGGTGCCGGTCTTCTTCATCGAAGATCGGTTGACCCCGGCCTTGCTGCTCCGCGAGATGTTCAAGAGCTACAATGCATTCGTGCTGCTCGCGGTTCCCTTCTTCCTCCTTGCCGCCAACCTGATGAATGCGGCGGGCATCACCGACCGGCTGGTGCGTCTGGCCCGCGCCCTGGTGGGGCATTTCCCCGGTGGCCTCGGGCATGTGAACGTCGTCGTGTCGATGCTGTTCGCCGGGATTTCCGGCAGCTCGACGGCCGATGCGGCCGGGATCGGCTCGCTCCTGATCCCGCAAATGAAGAAGCAGGGCTACGACAGCTCGTTCGCGGTGGCGATCACCGCCTGTTCCAGCGTCATGGGGGTGATCATCCCGCCCTCGATCCTGATGGTCGTGTGGGGTGGCCTGATGTCGGTCTCGATCGGCGGCCTGTTCCTTGCTGGTGTCGTTCCCGGCGTGCTGATCGCCGCATCGCAGATGCTGACGGTCTATGTTTACGCCAAGCGGCGCGGCTATCCGGTCTATGTCCGCTCGTCGTTCGTCGAACTGATGGCGGCGGCCGGCAGCGCGTCGCTGGCGCTGATGACCCCGCTGATCATTGTCGGCGGGATCGTCGGCGGCTTCTTCACACCAACCGAGGCGTCCGTGGTTGCCGTGGTCTATTCGCTGATCCTCGGCCTTCTCATCTATCGCTCTATCAATCTGCGGGACCTGCCCGGCATCTTTTACCAAAGCGCACGGTTTGCCGCGATCACGCTCTTCTGCGTCGGGACCGCTTCCGCCTTCGGCTGGTGCCTCGCCTACTTCAAAGTTCCGGCCGCCCTGGTCGATCAGATCGAGCAGATGGGGCTCGGCGTGATCGGTATCGGTTTCATGTGCGCCTTCGCTTTTCTGCTGATCGGCATGTTCATCGACGCAATCCCGGCGATCATCATCCTCGGCACCGTGCTGTTCCCGGTGACCGAGCATGTGGGCATGCATCCGATCCACTTCGCGATCATCGGTATCATCAGCCTCGCCTTCGGATTGGTCACGCCGCCCTACGGCCTCTGTCTGCTGATTGCGGTGTCGATCGGCGAGATCAAGCTGATCGACGCGCTCAGGGACGTTGCGATCGTCCTATGTCCGATGCTCTTGGTGCTGGTCTTCGCGATCCTCGCGCCCGAAGTGATTCTGGCGCTGCCGCGCTGGCTCATGCCAAAGTTCATCGGATAGCGAAGCTGGCGGGGCGGCTGGGGAGGACAGGATGACAATGTTCGAGAGCACGTCCCTCAAGGATGGTTTCGGCGTCGAGGTGACCGGCCTCGACCTGTCCGGCGACATCCACGCGGACGGGATCGCGGCTTTGCGCCTGCTCTTCCACGACAGCCAGCTCATGGTGATCCGCAGCCAGGACATCACGCCCCAGCGCTTCCTGTGGTTTGCCCGGCATTTTGGCGCTCCCCAGCCGCATATTCTCGCTCATTTGAGGCATCGAGACGTGCCGGAAATCCTGCCGCTGTCCAACATCTTCGAGAATGACAAGCCGATCGGCGTGTTCGACGGCGCCGCGTTTTGGCACCAGGACATGGCCTTCGAAGAGGTGGCATCGAATGTCACCATCGTCCACGCTCTCGAGGTGCCCGACATCGGCGGCGAGACGCTGTTCGCCGACATGTGGGCAGCACATGATGCCCTCGACGTCGCAACCCGGGACCGGATCCGGGACCTCGTGGCACGGCACCGCTACGGCAACCGCGCGGATGAGCACTACCAATCGCGCGGGAAGGCAATGGAGCTGACCGAAGACGAGCAGAAAGAGGTGCGTGACGTATACCATCCCCTGGTCCTGTATCATCCGGTGACCGGCCGGCCCGGGCTCTACGGGGTCGCCTCAACGTCGCGGGGCATTCGCGGCATGGCCGACGCCGAGGCACAGGCCCTGCTTGACCGGCTGACCGAACACGCCGCCGAGGCGCGTTTCGTATATGCCCATAGCTACCGTGTCGGCGATATCATCCTCTGGGACAATTTCTCGCTGATGCACAAGGCGACGCTGATCGACCATGCTAGCGGGCCCGGAACGCGGCGCTACCTGCGCCGCATCAGCACCAAGGCCATTCCGGTAACGGCATGACCCGCCCGCGCATCGCGCTCGTCGGCCTCGGCATGGCGATCAAGCCCCATGCCGAGAGCTATCTCGATCTCGCCGACCGTGTCGAAGTCGCCTGGGCCTGGAGCCCGTCCGCGGCGCGGCGCGCTGCATTCGCGGAGCGCTACCCGTTCCCGCTGGCGGAAAGCCTCGACCAGATCCTCGCTGACGACACCGTGACGGCGGTCGGCATCCAAACCCCGCCGAACACGCATCTGGATCTCGTCCGGCGCTGCGCCGCCGCCGGCAAGCATGTGCTGCTTGAGAAGCCGCTGGAAGTCGATTGGCCGCGCTCGCTGGCGCTGGTTGAGGCTTGTGAGCAGGCAGGCGTCACGCTCGCGATCATGCTCCAGCACCGGTTTCGCTCAGCGGGCGTCAGGCTGCGCGAGATCATCGACGAGGGCACGCTCGGCCGCCCCATCGGCGGCCATGTCTCGGTGCTGAATTGGCGCCCGCAGAGCTACTACGACCAACCCGGCCGCGGCGAGCGCGCCCGCGACGGCGGCGGCGTGCTGATGACGCAGGCAATCCATACCCTCGACCTGTTCCTGACCCTGATGGGGCTGCCCGAAGAGGTCGCCGCCCATGCCTCGACCACGCCCGTGCATGCGATGGAGACCGAGGACCTGGTCACCGGCAGCCTCCGTTACGCATCCGGCGCGCAGGTGTCCCTGATGGCGACGACAGCCGCCAATCCGGGTTTTCCGGAGACGATCCTCCTGCTCTGCGAGCGCGGATCGGCCGAAATCAGCGGGACATCCCTCAGGGTCCACTTCGATGACGGCCGGGTCGATATCCTCGACGCGAACAGCTCAACCGGAGGCACCGGCGCTAACCCCATGGACTTCCCCCACGACCATCACCGCGCGGCAATCGCCGATTTCCTCGACGCGATCGAGACCGGCCGCTCCGCGTTCGCGAATGGCCGCTCGGTACTGGACGTGCATCAGCTGATCGGCGCTTTACTGGATTCCGCCGCCGCAGGCCGGCCGATTCGGCTGGCGCAATCATAGTGTCAGGACAGGGAAGGGCCGCCCCAGAATTTCGTTGACGCGCCGGTCTGCACGCGTGAACCCTTGCCTGCGCACAATCACTTACACCCATCGGGAGGAACTCCATGGCCAACAAGACCGGAATGCGCAAGGGGCTCACCAGCTATGGGGACGAGGAATTCTCGCTGTTTCTGCGCAAGGCCTTCATCAAGGCCATGGGCTACAGCGACGATGCGCTCGACCGGCCGGTCGTCGGCGTCGCCAACACCTTCAGCGGCTACAATCCGTGCCACCGCACGGCGCCGGAGGTGGCCGACGCGATCAAGCGCGGGGTGATGCTGGCGGGCGGCCTGCCGGTCGATTTTCCCACGATCTCGCTGCATGAGTCCTTCGCCTGGCCCACCAGCATGTTCTACCGCAACCTGATGGCGATGGACACCGAGGAAATGCTGCGCGCCCTGCCGATGGATGCGGTGGTGATGATCGGCGGCTGCGACAAGACCGTCCCGGCGCAACTGATGGCGGCGGCCAGCGCAAAGATACCGGCGCTGATCGAGGTGACCGGCCCGATGATGACCGGCGACTACAAGGGCGAGCGCCTGGGCGCCTGCACCGATTGCCGGCGTTTGTGGGGGCAGCATCGCGCGGGCGAGATCGGGGCGGACGAGATCGATGAGATCGGCGGCCGCCTGATGCCGACAGCGGGTACCTGCATGGTGATGGGAACCGCCAGCACCATGGCCTGCATGGCCGAGGCGCTGGGCATGATGCTGCCCGGCGGCGCGGCGATCCCGGCGGTACATGCCGACCGCCTGCGCCATGCCGAGGCCAGTGGCGCCCGCGCGGTTGCGATGGCCGCCGAGGGGCTGACGCCGCAGAAGATCATGACCCCGCAGGCCTTCGCCAATGCCTTCCGGGTGTTGCTGGCAATCGGCGGCTCGACCAACGGCCTGATCCACATGACGGCGGTGGCAGGCCGGTTGGGCATCCAGGTGGATCTGGCGGCGCTGGACGCAATGAGCCGCGAGACGCCGGTGCTGGTCGACCTGAAACCTTCGGGCGTCGGTTATATGGAGGATCTGCAGAAGGCTGGCGGGATGACCACGGTGCTGCGCGAAATCCGGGATCTGCTGCATCTGGACGCGCTGACCTGCAGCGGCAGGACGCTGGGCGAGAATATGGACGCCATGCCCGCGGACTGGGACCAGAAGGTGGTCCGCCGCCGCGCTGACCCGGTCTATCGGGAAGGCGGCATCGCCGTGCTGCGCGGCAACTTGTGCCCCGGCAGCGCGATCATCAAACAATCGGGCGCCAACCCGAACCTGATGCAGCACACTGGCCGGGCGGTGGTTTTCGACTCGGTCGAGGACATGGCCGCCCGCCTCGACGATCCCGATCTGGACGTGCGGGCCGACGACGTGCTGGTGTTACGCAACGCCGGTCCGAAGGGCGCGCCGGGAATGCCGGAATCGGGCTATATCCCGATCCCGAAAAAGCTGGCCCGGCAGGGGGTGCGCGACATGGTGCGGATCTCCGATGCGCGGATGAGCGGCACCGCCTTCGGCTCGGTGGTGCTGCATGTCTGCCCGGAGGCCGCCGTGGGCGGGCCGCTGGCGCTGGTCCGGGATGGCGACCGCATCACCCTCGATGTGGCGAACCGGCGGCTGGATGTCGATGCGACCGAGGCCGAGCTGGAGCGGCGGCGTGCGGCCTGGACGCCGCCGGGCGCGGACTGGACCCAGCGGGGCTATCCGCAACTGCACATGCGGCATGTCCAGCAGGCGGATGAGGGCTGCGATCTGGATTTCCTGGCGTTGCGGCCATTCACGGCGAAGACGCCGGTCTGAATCGGGCGCCCCGTGAAGATATTCCTGACCCACAACCCGGAAGACCGGGAAATGTACTTTGACTGGGCGTTGGAACCGTTGCGCGGGCTTGGCGAGCTGGTTCTCAACCCCGGTGACCGCGACCTGACCCCCGCGGAGCTGATCGAGGCCGCGGCAGGCTGCGAAATCGTTGTTGCCCACCGCGCGACACCGATGGCGGCCGCGGTGCTCGACCGTATGCCCGACCTGATCGCGCTGCTGCGGCCAGCGGTCGATATCCGGACCATCGATGTCGAGGCGGCATCGCAGAACGGCGTGCTGGTCGCCAACGGGCCGCCCAGCTTCGTGGCCTCGACCGCCGAGATGGTGCTGGCCCTGATGCTCGATCTCGCCCGCAACGTCTCGGTTTCGGTACTGGACTACCATGCCGGGCACGAGCCGCAGACCCGGCTGGGGACGCAGCTGCGTGACGGCACCGCCGGGATCATCGGCTACGGCGCCATCGGCGAATATCTGGCGCAGATCCTGGTCGCCATGGGAGTGCGGGTTCTGGCACATGATCCCTACAAGACGGTTTCGGCTCCCGGCGTCGAGCAGACGGACCTGGACAGCCTGCTGAGGGGCGCCGACTTCGTGCTGCCCCTGGCGGTGGCGACCGGCGAGACGGAAAACCTGATCGATGCGCGTGCCCTGTCGCTGATGAAGCCGGGCGCCCTGCTGGTGAACTGCTCGCGCGGCAATCTGGTCGACGAGGTGGCGGTGGCGCAAGCTTTGCAGACCGGCCGGCTGGGCGGACTGGCGATGGATGTCGGCCGGGCCACCGACCAGCGGCCCTCGCCGCATCTGGCCGAGCTGCCCGGGGTCGTGGCGACGCCCCATCTGGGTGGGTTGACGGCACAGGCGGCGCGGCCACAGGCATTGAGCCCGGTCGAGCAGATCCAGGCGATTGTCCAACGCCGGATGCCGCCGCGCGCGATCAACGCGGACCATGCAAGCCGCCTGAAGGATTATTGGTGCAAGCACTGAGGGAGGAAGAAATGGGTTTTCGCAAGATCACGTCCGAATCGCGCGAGCCGAAGCTGAAAGCACCGCCGGGCGCCTGCGACACGCATATGCATTTCTACAACGCGAAGTTCCCCACTGCGCCCAGCGCGCTGATGACGCCGGAGGACGCATGGATCGACGATTACGAGGTGCTCCAGCGCCATCTGGAGCTGGAGCGGGTCGTCGCGGTCCAACCCTCCACCTACGGCCTGGACAATTCCTGCCAGATCGAGGCGATGACGGCCTTCGGCGACCAGATTCGGGGGATCTTCGTGGTCGATGACCGAACGCCGGAGCGAGAGTTGGACCGGTTGACGAAACTAGGCGGGCGCGGCGCGCGCTTTCATATGCTGCCCGGCGGCGCGGTGCCCTGGGATACCCTCGAGACGGTCGCCGCCCGGGTGCACGACTTCGGCTGGCATATCCAACTGCAGCTGAACGGTCGCGAACTGCTGGAACGCGAAGCCATGCTCAAGCGTCTGCCGGGCGGGCTGGTAATCGATCATGTGGGCCGCTTCACCCCGCCCGTCGATCCGGGCCATGAGGCTTTCAAGGTGCTGCTGCGCCTGCTGGAGGGCGGCAACGCTTGGGTGAAGCTGTCAGCCCCATACGAGTCCTTTGCCGGCGAGCCGCTGGATTACGGCAAGATCGCCGTCGAGGCCCGGGCCCTGGTCGCGGCCGCGCCGCAGCGCATGCTGTGGGCCAGCAACTGGCCGCACCCCGGCAAGGATTGGCTGCCCGAGGACGCCCAACATCTCGATCTGCTCCTGGACTGGGTCGACGACGTGGCAGTCCGCGATCGCATCCTGGTGGACAACGCAGTCGAACTGTATGGCTTCGGATCGGAATAGGCGGCCAAGAGAATGCTGTATGTCCGTTTTCGAGCGAATCGCCGACGCTCGACGTCAAGGGTCCGACACGGATCAATGGGGCATGTACGCTGGGCGCACTAACTTTGCCATGCCGCCGGGTTTGCCGGGTTTAACGGGTTTGTACGGGCCGGTGGTTTTTTAGTGCGTTTTGCGGGCGACGCCGGCAAACCTTTCCCATCTGAAAACGCCGCGCGAGACCGATCTCCAGGAGAGGTGTTAGGCAGCGCCTGGGAGCATCCGGCCGTTCACAGGGGGAAGGTCATCGGAAGGTCGGTTGGCCGATTGCTGGGTCGGGTGTCCGTACGTACTATGACCTTCCTAGACATGCCCGGACGCTCCGCCTACGCTCATGGCAAAAGCCAACTGGAGGGGATGCACATGCGACTCGAAGGCAAGATCGCCGTCGTCACTGGCGGCACTAGCGGGATCGGACGGCGGGTGGTCGAGCGCTTCCGTGAAGAGGGTGCAGAGGTTGTCTTCACCGGCCGTCGAGCTGGCTTGGGAGCCGAAGTGGAAGGGGCAACGGGCGCGACTTTCGTCGAGGCCGATGCCGCAAGTGAGAAGGACGCGGAGCGCACGATCAAGCAGACACTCGACGCACATGGCCGCATCGATATCTTGATGAACAACGCCGGTGCCCCGGCGCCGGGTAGTCGCCTGGAGGATCTATCGCTCGATGGTTTCGATCAGGCCGTGCAGGTGCATGTTCGAGGGCCACTCGCACACATAAAATTTGCTGCCCCGTCCATGCGTGCTCAAGGAGCAGGCAGCATCATCAATGTGGGCTCGGTCGCTGGGCATCGGGCCGGTTACAGTTCTTCGATAATTTATGCGGTGGCGAAAGCCGCCGTGATCCACATGACACGCTGCGCCGCGATGGAGCTTGGCGAGGATGGCGTGCGGGTGAATTCTATCTCGCCCGGCGGTATAGCAACGGGTATCTTCGCGAAATCGATGGGCATGGATTCGGAAAAAGCCGAGGCCACGTCTGAGAAAGTGAAATCTGCCCTCGCCAAGCTTCAGGCCATTCCGCGCGCTGGCATCACTGACGACATCGCCGCTGCGGCCTTATATCTGGCGAGCGATGACGCAAGCTTCGTTAACGGCGAGGACATTGTTGTTGACGGTGGTCTGATTTGGGGCCGCCGCCACTCAGAAGTGATGCGCGGAGGTGGTGCTTGGAGCCAGCTCTTTGAATAGAAGAATTTGAAGGCCAAAGGCCACCGATCCAAATCGCAGATTGCCGGTGGACACCACAATACGGTTGCCACCCATTTCAGAGACAAAATATTAACAGCTTGTTCGCGTATATGCACCTGCCCGGATGATGCACCCTGACGAGATCTCTGAAGTCTATTGGCAGATTGCGCATCAGCCGCGTAGCGTCTGAACGCACAAGTTGGACCCACGCAAGCATTCGGAAAGTTTCTGAGCGATGATCACAGAGACTGAGACCCTCATCATTGGGGGAGGCCTATCAGGGCTGCGCGTGGCGCAACTTCTTGCTGGTAAAGCCCGCGCGTTTCATGTGCTTGAGGCCCGCGACCGGTTGGGTGGGCGGATCCTGACTGAGCGTATCGGCAACGGTTATTTCGACATGGGACCTGCCTGGTTCTGGCCCGGACAGCCACGGATGGCGGCACTTGTGGGCGCGCTTGGGGTGGAGGTGTTTGAGCAATACGCCGACGGCGCGCTGATGTTTGAAGATGCGGATGGTGGCGTCCAACGCGATGTTGGGTTCTCGTCAATGCAGGGATCGTTGCGGCTTGTCGGAGGACTCGGCGGGATGATTGACGCGCTGGTGTCACGCTTGCCGGTGGGGTCGATCACACGCGGTGAGACGGTGACCGGAATTGCACTGGATGACGACGGGATCACCGTGCGCACCGCGCCGGGGGATGTGATCCGGGCGGAGCGCGTGATTATTGCGCTGCCGCCACGATTAGCAGCAGAAGGCATAACATTCACGCCTGCTTTGCCAGATCGCGCGATGGCGGATATGGCTGAGGTTGCCACGTGGATGGCGGGGCAGGCGAAGGTAATCGCCGTCTATGACACGCCGTTCTGGCGTGATGCTGGCCTGTCCGGTGACGCGATGAGCAGACGTGGGCCGATGGTGGAAATCCACGATGCCTCTCCGTACGAAGGCGGGCCGTTTGCGCTGTTTGGGTTTGTCGGGGTGCCTGCGCATGTGCGCGACGGACAGGGGGATGCGATCAAGGCAGCAGCGGTCGCGCAGCTTGGCCGTTTGTTTGGTCAAGCGGCACTTGTGCCGCACGCCGTGCATCTGGCCGATTGGGCCTATGATCCCGCAACGGCGACGACGGCTGACCAGCAACTTTTGTATGCACACCCGCAATACGGCATGCTGCGCAGTCTGGCGGGACTTTATGACGGGCGCCTGCACTTTGGTGGCACTGAGGTTGCGCCGCAGTTTGGTGGCTTCCTGGAGGGGGCGCTTGAAGCGGCCGAGAATGTTGTCAATATAATCGACAACTCTGCGTAATATCGTTCGACTAAAACCAGAAGGTTGCCACCGAGACTGATCTCCGGGAGAGGCGTTTAGCGGCGCCTGGTAGTATCTGGCCGTTCATGGGGGGAGGTTATGTTAGTCGATCGGCATCAGCCGATCGGTGATGGCAAATGAAGACTGGGTAAGCGGAGGCTGGATTAAATGGGAATCTTGCTCGCGATAGCTTTGGTGATCTTCTCGGTGGTTGCCACTACCGGCTTTCATTACGAAGCGCTCCGCTTGCTGCTGCCGCATGCCCATCGGCGCCGGACCCCGCGGATAATCGTGATGACGATGCTAACGGGTCTTGTCGCGGTGCATTTCGCCGAAATCATGCTCTACGCGGCTGTTTTCTCCATCGGAGCTGGCCCGCTGTCCATTGGTGGTTTTGACGGAGTTCAAGCGCTGGATTTTCTTTCAATTGTCCATTTTGCAGCCGAGACCTATTCGACGCTCGGATATGGCGATATCGTGCCGACTGGTAATCTGCGCCTTATCGCCGGTGCCGAGGCGCTGAACGGTCTGTTGCTCCTCACCTGGTCGGGCTCGGCGCTTTTTATTCTGGTGCAGGACATAATGCCCGCCTTGCCCGAACGGACGCCTACAGATCAGAGGAGATCGCAGTGACGAAAGGGGTCTTGCGCGCAAAAGGCAAGATGTTACGACAACGGCGCCACCGCGCGACGCGCCCGTCACCGGGGGCAGCACCCGGCATCATGACCCCCGCATTCGACGCAATTCCACCGACCATGCGTTGCGTTATGTATGATGGAGCCGAGATCGATGACGTTGTCGCCGCAGGAATCAGTGCCATACCTGAGCGAGCGGGCAAGACACTTTGGCTGGATATATGCGGCCTTGCGGATCCAAACCTGATCAGCGACATCTGCGACCGCTTCGGTATCCATCTGCTGACGATGTCGGATATTGTTCACACGCACCAGAGGCCGAAGACAGAAATTTTCGACGACTACATCGTTGTCATCCTTCGCGCGCCGCGAGGCGGTCCGCCGTTCGAATCAGAGCAGATCACTTTCGTGTTGGGGGACGGGTTCCTGCTCTCCTTCCAGGAACGCCCGGGCGACTGCTTCGAACCTGTGCGAGAGCGGCTCAGGAAAGGTGGAAAGCGAATCCGTGGCTCGGGTTCGCCTTATCTCGCCTATGCCCTGATAGATGCGTTGGTCGATGGATATTTTCCTATTCTCGAACGTTACGGCGATGCCACCGAAGCCCTAGAGGAGCGCGTACTCACGGCATCGGATCCCAGGCTCATCGTCGATATTCACCTCCTGAAGCGCGATCTGCTTGAGCTGCGCCGTGCACTCTGGCCGCAGCGCGAGGCAATCAACGCAATGTTGCGCGATGACGTGTCAATCGTGACGCTGGAGGTCAGGACCTATCTGCGCGACTGCGCAGATCACACCTTTCAATTGATCGACATGGTCGAGATATTCCGCGAGGTGGCCCAGGGCCTCGTCGACCTGCATCTCTCGACCATCAGCTATCGGATGAACGAAGTGATGAAGGTGCTCACCATAATCGCCACGATTTTCATCCCCTTGACCTTCATTGTCGGGCTCTATGGCATGAACTTCGACCGGACCTCGCCATGGAACATGCCGGAGCTCGGCTGGCGGTTCGGTTATGTGTTTTCACTTGCGATCATGGCGCTCACTGTCGTCGGCATGATGTTCATGTTCTGGCGAAAGGGCTGGATTTCCGGCGGCGCGCCAAAACGGGATCGCGATGCAGCGGCCCACCCCAATCGCTCGAGCACCACCGCGGAAGGACAGCAATCTGGAATGGCCCCTCCCGCAAGCACTCCGAAAACGACGCCCTCAGATCGATGACAGCCGAACCGAATCGGAACGGCCCGGACGCCTCGGTGGCCGTTGCCATGACGCGATTCAAGACCGCAGTCCTGAGCAGGCTCAAGCAAATTTCGCCCTATTTCATCGCCATGGCGTTGTTTTCCGGGGGCCTCTACGCGCTCCACCGGCTGTTGGCGCCAGTGCATCTTCGCGATGTGATGCTGGAGGTTCATTCAACGCCAACGTCATCGCTTGCGATCGCTCTGCTGGCGACGGCCGGCGCTTACGCCGCGTTGATTGGCTATGACTGGTCGGCATTGCGATATATCGGAAAGCGCTTGCCATTGCGGGTGATCGCACTTGGCGGCTTTCTCGGTTATTCCATCGGGAACACGATGGGGCTTAATGCGTTGACGGGTGGTGCGGTCCGGTACCGGATTTACTCGGCACTTGGCCTGGATGCTTATGATGTCGCGGCAATTGCGGTATTCGCGTCCGCCTCATTCGGATTTGGCGCGACGATCATCGGCTTAGGATCGCTTGCCCTTCATCCTGATGCGCTTTAGACGTTGATCCCGCTTCACCCGGCGACAATACGCACGATCTCTCTTGCAGTCGTGGTGACCATCCTCGCATTGACTGCGTACTTGGCTATCAGACGGAGTACGATCAAGATTGGTCGATTTCGGATCGACGCGCCGTCGCTCACGGTCATCGCGCGTCAGATGGTCTTCACTGCGCTCGATCTCGTGTTCGCCGCATCGACCCTCTATATTCTGCCGCCCGCCAGCGATCTGGGCTTCACCACCTTCGTCGCGATCTTTATCGTGGCAATGAATGCCGGCATGCTGAGCCATGTGCCGGGCGGGATCGGTGTCTTTGAGAGTATAGTTATCGCGGCGCTCCCGGCGTCGATTCCACTCGAACCGGCGGCGGCAGCGTTGCTGCTCTATCGACTGATTTACTATCTGTTGCCATTTGCAGCCGCGGTGATGCTGCTCGCGCTTCTTGAGCTGCGGATGGTCGGCACCCGGGCCAAACAACGGCTGGTCAGGGCTGCGGCGGCCGCCGAGCCGATCATGCGATCCGTGAGTGCGATCGTCCCGGTGGCGATGGCGGCAATGGTGTTCGTATCTGGCCTCTGGATGCTCTTTTCGGCTTTGATCCCCAACATAAATAGGACCGCCGGCGAGCTCGAACACCTGCTCCCGCTGGCCTTCGTCGAGGGCGGCG
>DATLAW010000017.1:0-6442 GCA_035527255.1 Thermohalobaculum sp.
GCTGCCGACGCCTCGCCAAAGACTGGGAGGCATCAATCGAAAGCTCTACCGCCTGGGCTTTCATATCAAGCATCCGGTTGATGACCCGGCGTCTCGCAAGGTATTGCTACGTCAACTGAACTTTTGAGTCGGGCTCTTAGATATCTTCGCCAACCGACTCAGCTCGCGATTTACCCGACACCTCCTGCGCCAGGGCGGCGCTCATGAACGGGTCGAGGGCGCCGTCGAGAACGCCGCCGGTGTCGGATGTCTCCACCCCGGTGCGCAGGTCCTTCACCATCTGGTAGGGTTGCAGCACATACGAGCGGATCTGGTGGCCCCAGCCGATATCCGACTTGGCGTCGTGGGCGTCCTGGATCGACTGGGTGCGCCGCTTCATTTCCATATCATACAGCCTTGAGCGCAGGGCCGCCATGCAGTTGGCGCGGTTCTGGTGCTGTGATTTCTCCGACGAGGTGACGACGATGCCGGTGGGGATATGGGTGATCCGCACCGCCGAGTCGGTGGTGTTGACGTGCTGGCCACCCGCGCCCTGCGAGCGGTAGGTATCGACCCGGATCTCGTTCGGCGGGATGTCGATCTCGATGGTATCGTCGATCACCGGGTAGACCCAGACGCTGGAGAACGAGGTGTGCCGCCGGGCCTGGCCATCGAATGGTGAAATGCGGACCAGCCGATGCACACCGGATTCGGTCTTCAGCCAGCCGAATGCGTTCTCGCCCTTGACCTGGTAGGTGACCGACTTGATGCCCGCCTCCTCGCCCTGGGTCTCGGACATCATCTCGACCTTGTAGCCATGCGCCTCGGCCCAGCGGACGTACATCCGGGCCAGCATCGACGCCCAGTCGCAGCTTTCGGTGCCCCCTGCCCCGGAATGGACTTCGAGGAAGCTGTCGTTGCCATCGACCTCGCCCGACAATAGCGCCTCGGTTTCCCTTGCGGCGGCCTCGGCACGCAGTTTGGCCAGTGCCTTTTCCGCTTCGGCGACAATTTCGACGTCGTCCTCCAGCTCGCCCAACTCAATCAGCTCGACATTGTCGCTCAGCGCGCTTGCCAGCGCCTTGAAGCCGTCGATGCCATCGGCCAGCTTCTGGCGTTCACGCATTATCTTCTGGGCGTGGGCCGCGTCGTTCCATAAGGCCGGATCCTCGGCCCGGGCGTTCAACTCCTCCAACCGGTGCATGGCCGTGTCCCATCCGAGCCGTTGGCGCAGCAGGTCCAGCGACTTCTCGATCTCGTCGATCATGCTAAGGGTATCGGCCTTCATGGAGTTCCTCGCGGCACGGCAAATTTCTGCCGCCTAGATAGCCGCCGAACCGGGACCGAGTAAAGCCGATAGCACTAATGTCGATGCAAGATCGGCGCTTAGAACCATGGCACTGTTCATCCGGTCCCTGGGTTGCAGGAGTCTCACAACTCCAGCCTCCTCGGTCCGGACCGGATGGACAACCTGTTGAAAGCTCACATCTAGGGAGGCGGCCGTCACCGCACGAAACGCAAGCCCTGAAACCGCTGCCGAAACGCCGTCACATCCGCCGCCACCGCCTCCGGCGCCGCGCCCAGTGCCCGGGCAATCAACCCCGCCAATTCGCCCATATCTGCCGCCGCCATCCCGCGCCGAACAATCTCCGGCGTGCCAATCCGCAGCCCGTTCAAGTCGCCCGCCACCTCGGCTATCGGCAGGCCAATACCGCAAGCGAGGATATTGGCCCGGCGCAGGTGCTTCGACGCCGTCTGCCCGCCGCCATAGCGCGCCGCCTCGATGGCGAACTGGTGCGAGCGGGTGACTGTGTTGCCGCAGCGGAACACCGGCACCCCCTCGGCGATCAGCGCCTCGGCAAGGGCACGGGCGCTGGCCGCCATCTCGGTCGCATAGGCCTGGCCAAACTCGCGCCAATCCAGCAGGGTCAATGCCAGTGCCGCCGATTTCGCTGCGTCGAAATTCGCCGTCATGCCGGGGTAGGCGATGCTATCCAGCCGCTCGGCCATCTCGGCGTCGTTGGTCACGATCAGCCCGCCAGCCGGGCCGCCCAGGCTTTTGTAAGTGCTCATCGTCATCAGATGCGCACCCTGCCCCAGCGGGTTCTCCCACACCCGCCCGGCGATCATCCCACATTGATGGGCGGCATCGAACAACACCCGCGCACCGACCTCGTCGGCAACCGCCCGCACTGCCGCCACCGGATGCGGCGTCAGGTTCAGACTGCCGCCAATGGTGATCAGCTTGGGCCGCACCGCGCGCGCCAGCGCCGCCAGCCCATCGACATCGACGGTGTTGCCATCGACCGCAACCGGGGCATGGTGGATCACCATCCCATATAACCCCGCCGCACCAGACTGGTGATGGGTGACATGGCCGCCCACGCTAGGCGGCGGCACGATGATGGCGTCACCCGGTTTGCAGCAGGCCATGAAGGCGTACAGATTGCCGATCGCCCCCGATGGCACCCTGATTTCGGCGTAGTTTGCCTGGAATATCTCCGCCGCCAGCTCCGCCGCGATCACCTCGATCTGCTCGATCGCCTCCAGCCCCATCTCGTATTTGTCGCCCGGATAGCCCAGTGACGGCCGCGAGCCCAACCCAGATGCCAGCGCCGCCTCGGCGCGCGGGTTCATCACATTGGTCGCCGGATTCAGGTTGATGCAATCGCGGTCGTGGATGGCGTGGTTCTCGCTGATCAGCGCGTCGATCCGCGCCGCCACCGCATCGGCGGTGCCACGCGCCGCCTGCGCCGCGATCCGCTGGATGTAGTCCTCGCAGCCGACAGGCACCCACGGGCGCCGGTGTAGTTTGGTCATCATCGTCTCCCAACCGCAGTAATGCGTCAGCCCGATCATGCGCCGACAAGCCTAGCCACCGCAAACCAGATTTGTTAATATCTAGGCGTAGAATTTCTAGGGTCTAATCATGCCGGTCGCACCGCCGCGCCCCAAGGGGCCACCGCTCAATGCATTGCGCGCCTTCGAGGCGGCAGCAAGGTTGAGCAGTTTCTCGCAAGCGGCGGACGAACTTTGCGTCACCCCCGGCGCCATTGCTCAACAGGTCAAAACGCTGGAGGATTGGGTCGGCGCACGGCTTTTTGACCGCCATGCTCAGGGCGTCCGGCTAACCCCGCTCGGTCGAGCCGTGCGGCCCAGCCTCGGCGACGCCTTCGACAAGCTGGCCGAGACCGCGCACCTGCTGCGTCGGATCGCGGCACCCGACGAGATCCGCATCGCCACCCTACCCAGCATCGCCCAGCTTTGGCTTTCGCCACGCCTGCCCGCGATCCGGCACGCCAGCCCCGGCTTGTCGATATCGGTGACGGCAATGGAGCGCCCGCCCAACCTAATGCGCGAGCCGTTCGACCTGGCGATATTTTTCGACACCAATCCAATTGCCCGGCAATCAGAAGCAACCGAGACACAGATCCTGGCTCCCGACAGCTTGTTCCCGGTCTGCGCGCCCGAGATTGCCGCACGGCTGGTCACGCCGCGTGATCTAAACAGCGAGACCCTTTTGCATGACGTGACTTGGCGTGACGATTGGGCGGTCTGGTTGGCGGCCGAGCAGCTTAGCGGCATCGCCGCGACCGCGGGCCCGGCCTACTCACTCTATAGCCTCGCGCTCGAGGAAGCGATTCACGGCGCCGGCGTGCTTATCGGCCACGCGCCGCTGGTAGCACCCGCCCTGGCCTCTGGCGCCCTGGTATCGCCCTTCGCGCGCCGCGTCCCCTGCCCGGCTCCGCTGGCCGCCGCCTTCCGAAGCCCGACTACCGAGGGATCACCGCTCCGCGACCTCGCGCGCCGCCTGATAGACCAGGAAATGGCACCCACAACCTGACCCGGTCGACTCCGCTCAAATCGGGCTCAAACACCGAGCCGCCGGGAACACGATCCGCGCCGTCAACCCCTGCCCTGGCGCCGTGTCGATCTCCAGCATGGCGCCATCGACTCGCACCGCCTCGGTGACAGACGCCAACCCGCGGCCGGGATCTTCATTCTGCAAATTTCCATTCTGCAACTGGCGCGCCAGATCTTCAGCCTCAAGTCCGGCTCCGTTGTCGGCGACCTCCAACACCAGGTCGCCATCGTTTGTTCGCAACGCAATGGCCACCATCGCATCCCGCCCGGCATGGCGGATCGCGCCTTGCAACAGATTATCGACGATGCTCCAAAGCGCGCTTTCGTCGCCGAGTATCGATGGCCCCTGGCCGCGCCCGGGCAGGCCGCCGGTATCAATCGTCACCGCCGCGGCCTTTGCCACGGGCCCCGCCAGCCGGGCAATCCGGCGCGCTAACCGGGCAATGTCGACCTCGGCCAATTTCAATGCGGGCCGCACGTCGCCCGAGGTTCCGGCGGCCTCCAGGTCATCGACAATCCGCATCAGCCGCCAGGCCGCCGCGACAATGTCCGCCGCATGACCCGCCATCTCGGTCGGATCAAGTTCCTGCGCGCTGCTCCTGATCAGCTCGGCGAACCCCAATGCTGCCGCCAGCGGAGAACGCATGTCGTTGCCCATCCGAATCAGCGCCGCGCGGGCCGACTCCGGCATCGTTTCCCCACCTGTCCCATGCGCCGTTGCCTCGTAGGGCGAGAAAGCCGCCATAACCCTGATCCGCTCGCCGCCACGCTGGCGCCAAAGGCTGATCCGGAAGCGCTGTTGCCCGGCGGCGGTCATCAGCCAAGCGGTGGCCTCGGCGCTGCCGTCGCTGGCGGCGCGGGCCAACAATGTCTGACCGTCCGCCGGCTGAACAAAGCGGTCGATCAGGCGGGTCGCGCCGTCGCCGAAAATCGCCGTGTCGGCCGGGCTGCGCTCGCGGATCTGCCCGGCGACGTCCAGCGCCGCCATCGCCACCGGCATCGCGGAACCCAATCCGCCCTGCTGATCCAGGCTTACCAGGCGGCTCGCAGGTACTGCGGCCGCGGCTCTGCCGGGTGGAATGCCCTTGTGGGCTTCAGCTGCGACTGCCACCGCCACCCCGCTTGCCCTCGTGTTTAGTATCGGGCTTGCCGCCACCATTTCCGTTGCCCGGTGCGCCGCGATTCTTTTCAGAATTCTTCGGTGCGCCCTTCGCGACCGTCGCCATCGCCATCTCCGCTGCTGCGCGCAATTCGTTGGCGATATCCAACGCCTCGTCCGGCTCGAAATCCATCGGCAACTCGATGCCATCGGATTCGACGTAAATGCGGACCATCCCCAGCGAGGTCGGTCCGATCACAAGACTCGCCGCCCTGTCGCTCTCGCTGTTGATGCCCAAGCTGGCCTCCTTAAAAATACATAGTATAGTTAATGGCAATGCAATTGAAAGTTGCATGCTGCGCCAGCGCCGATGACCGGCACTCGTGACAGAAATACACAGGCAACGCTTGAAAATCTTCGCTCCCACGGGTAGATGACATCCCACGTCGACTGCGAGACACCGCGGTGGCGCCATAGGCCGCCTTAGCTCAGTTGGTTAGAGCGCTAGATTGTGGATCTAGAGGTCCCCCGTTCAAGCCGGGGAGGCGGTACCAAAAAAACAAGGGCTTAGGTGATCCCACCTAGACCCTTTTTATTTCTGGCTTCCACCTGGCTTCCACCGTAGGCGAGTTCGAGGGCATTTCTGGAGTCGTGGCATCTACGTCGCTAGCGAGAAACAGGCCACCTCGCTTTCGGCCTCCGCTGACCGAAAACTGTCCGGTGGTTCATGACTTCGCCTTCGGCAGTATCGATAATATCGGTTTTGAGCATTGGGGAAACGTTTGCGTATTTCCGGATCATCGCTTCCTGTCCTGGCTTTTGAGCGAAGACGGCTTCATTTGCGAAACGACATATTTGACGATTTATGCGCAACACAAACTCCAGGGCATCAATATCAAAATATTCTAGACCGACACGTTTGAAGCGCTCCTTCATGTGATTGTCGCCGTAAATCAACAGATCGGGTCCAACTGGGAAGAGGAGCATAATCTGTCCATCGAGCTTCACATTATAGGGTCTCATTTGACCCTCGGCAAAAGTCGGATCAAACCAGATGACCGGGTTGTCACTGGAGAGGAACGGTGTGCTCGTTTGATTTACAAGCACTCCAATTCCGAGTGCGTAAAAGAGCCGCCCCATACTCTTCACGATGTGAGCCATAGCGTGGATCGATTGATGAGGGTCAATCGCGACTTCTAAATGGTCGAGCAAGTCCTCGGCGCCTTCAGGCATTGGCGGCAGTTTACCCTCACGATACAACCGCCGGGCCGTAGCCTTTACCTGCTCGGCGAGCAATCTTTCGACGGCATCACGCGCCGCTGGCACGCGCGCACGCTGTAGACCAATGAACGCGAATATGCTCTCCAACAGATCATTGACGTTTTCACGGCTTCCAAGTGCTCTCATGATGCCAGGCCACGTTGCCTCTGCTTTGGAGAACAGATCCTCAAGCGCATTGTGATCGATGCCCCCATTTAGCATTGGCTGTGAATAGTAATA
>DATLAW010000018.1:0-9219 GCA_035527255.1 Thermohalobaculum sp.
TACTCTTGGCGGATCATCGTACCTGTCGCATCGCACCAGGCAACTCCCGAGCCGAAAGCGGTCACTCATTCCCACGCCGCTTGCCGCGATGCGCCCCGCATTTATGTCCGGTCACCGGTGCGGCGCACTAAGCTTGGGAAACCGTAAAGGGCCGGAACACCAACTGACCTCGATCGTTCAAAAGCGTCAGCACCATCGCATCCCCCAAAGGTGAAGTAATTCGTGGAGCAGTGAAAGTCCCTTCGATGTCCACACTATCAAGCCTGTTGATTCCGACTTCGCCGAAATCTGCAGAACCAGATTCTGTCAAACCCCAGTATATAAGCCTCAGCACTGGGCGACCGCGATCGGATCTAAAGAACCTGCGCCATGTAGTGTGCCCTGTATGCGCAGTGACAAACTCTCGTTGAGCGGTGCGCGTCAAAACGGCCCCGTCATATGCAATGCCGAACCAACCTTCGAGGTCAACGCGCGTCTCTTGCTGGAGAGAGGCACTTTGCACGCCGCCGTCCACGTCCGCGCCATAAACGGAAAGGCTAAGCGTTCCGGCTTCAGTCAATAGTCGATTTACCCAAAGGAGCCATCCGGGCCAAATACCCGTGGGGCCCTCCGAAACTGTTAGGACAGCGACCCTTCGGAAATCGCCGTCGCCGGGGGTCGTTCCAAAGGCGTCAGTCGATAACAGGCGGCCACTGGCATTCTGGATTGCGCCTCCAAGTGGCGCCCAGTCGCCACCACCCGTCCTTGCCAAAGACTCAATGCGGAATGCCGAGCCCGAAATCGGTGCCGCATAATTCATGTCGAGATTTGATCCGGTGAAAGACCCAATACTCGCGAGGTCGCTTCGCAGCAACGATGGACCCATTTGCGCAGCGCTGAAGTTGAAAGCCCAAAGAGAAAGTGAAACGCTGTTGCCTTGGCGTGCTATCAGCACCAGCCGATCGCCTGAAGGATGAAGATCCACCTCGTCTGCCAAGAGCCCAGTATCCACTGAAAATCGCCCGGAGATGGACCCCGTAGGTGAAACATTCAGTCCCTGGAGGATCACGCGTTTTTCCGCGTCAACAAATGCGAAAAACGTTATTTCGATTTGCCCATTCCGGATTGGCGCAATGGCCACATCTCCTGTCGCCTGTTCGGAATCAAGGAAATCATCAAAAAAACCTGCAGCTTACCATTATGGGTTTCCGTATGGGCGACGATAATGCGTGTGAGGTCATCCGGCGGCCCCAGGCGAGCGGCGACCAAAAAATGAGCCTCGTTTCCTGCGCCCATCACCGGTGACGGTGCGATGTCGTAGTTCGAAACGCTCGATAAGTCAGCGATGCTATCGTTTCCAAGTTCAATCGGAATCGTTTAGTCTCCTTCTTACTTATAAACCCTTGGGAATAAGGCTTTTCTTCCGGTGCCCAATTTCCGAAATGCCTCACTCACATTGGAATCCAAGAAAGCAGTATTCGTGACGCTTCTCAGTTTCTTCGCACCACTACCAACCGTGACGCACAAAGTCGGAAAACCTTGCGCATATGACTACATATTTCGCTTCATAATCCATAAATAAATCGCAACCCTTTGGGAACCCTCTACTGAACCGCATAGACGCTTTCGCTCGAGAAGCGCCCTGTCGCCAGCGTCGCCGCTGTCTCGAATAAAATGACTTGATCGAAAAAAAACGAGGCCCGAAGGCCTCGCAGTTGGCTCCAACTCAGAGGTCACCCTGAGAGACAAATAAATCTTGGCAGAGGAAAGTGGCGTCAACGGGGCCGGGAATGTGGCAATTCAACCTTAGTTTGGGCAATAACTTGATCGATCAGCGCCCAGTTGCCCGGGATCAGATGGATCTGCACCACCACAACCTCGGGCCGGAAGTCGGCCGGCAACCGTGCGGCGTCCTTCTCGGTGGTCACCAGCATCGCATTCTCGGCCAGGGCGTGCCGCTGCAGTCGCCGCAGAACCGCCAGCGGATACTCACAGTGATCGGCGAAGGGCACCGCCTCGACAATCTCCGCGCCCATCGCCGTCAGCGTCGCAAAGAACTTCGAAGGCCGGTCGATCCCGGCGAATGCGACTACTCTCTCGCCAATCAACGACAGCCCTGTCTCGCGCGGCACCATTCGCGCCGTCACCGCGCCGGCGAGACACGGCCAGAGTACCAGCGCCGCATTGCACTCGGCATCGGTTCCCACCAGCACGACGACATCAGCCCGCGCCAGCCCCGGCGCCACCGGCTCGCGCAGCGGTCCAGCCGGGATCAGACGGCCATTGCCAAAGCCCACGCCCGCATCGACCATCAGGATCGTGCTGTCCACGGCGACCGACGGGTTTTGGAACCCGTCGTCCAATAGAATCAGCTCCGCCCCGGCCGTCACCGCCGCCTTGACCCCGGCAGCGCGGTCCTTTGCCACCCAGACCGGCGCGAAGGCCGCCAGCAGCAACGGCTCGTCGCCAACTTGCCGATGGTTGTCGCAATTCGGATCAACCCGGTGCGGCCCGACCAAACCGCCGCCATAGCCGCGGCTGACGACATGGGGGCACCGTCCCCCGGCGATCAGCCGCTCAAGCAGCGCCGCAACCATCGGCGTCTTGCCCGCTCCACCAGCGGTCAGGTTGCCGATGCAGATCACCGCAACCGGCACGCGATACGGCACGATGCCCCGGCCGCGCCACCAGATTCCTAAGCGCCACAGCCAGGTCGCCGGGGCGAGCAGCCACGCCTGCCAGCCGGGCTGGTCCGGTGGATTTGACCAGAAGTCGGGCGCTCTCATGTGGGGTTATCCATCAACACCAACGCCTCGCGCGCCAGCTTGGCGACATCCGGTTCCAGGCCTCTGCGAACCACTTCGGCGGCGTCAGTTAGCGCCCGGCGCGCTGCCTCCGACCCGAGCAGCGCCGCCACAGCGTCCCCCATTTCAACGCCGCTCGTGATTGCCCGCGCCCCACCTGCCGCATCCAGCGCCGCATAGGCGGGAGCGAAGTTGGCAGTCTCCGGTCCGTGCAGGATCGCCGAGCCCAGCGCCGCCGGTTCAAACGGGTTGTGCCCGCCGAGGCGCGCGATCGAGCCGCCGACAAAACTAACCGGGGCCAGCCGGAGCCACAATCCCATCTCACCCAGCGTATCGGCGAGCCAAAGGTTTGTCTCGGCACCGGGCGCCTCACCAAGCGCACGGCGGGCAACGGACAACCCGTGTCTCACCAGTGACGCGGCAATCTGGCTACCGCGCTCCGGATGCCGAGGGGCCAGGATGGTCAGCAGCCCCGGGATGGATCGCGCTGCAACCTGATGGGCCGCGGCTACCGCTTCCTCCTCCGGCGCATGGGTCGAGACGGCGAGCCATACCGGGCGACCTCCGAGCAGGGCGCGCAGCCGCTCCAACTCCGCCGGATCGCAGCCCGGCACTGGGGTCAACGCCTTTAGATTGCCGCCCTTACGTACCCGCACCGGGTCAGCGCCCATCGCCTCCAGCCGCGTGACCGTCGCCAGGTCCTGGGTCACGATCTGCCCGAAAAACCCTACCAGCGCCGACGCCATCCCCGGCGCCCAGCCCCACCGGCTGGCGCTGCGCGCCGATATCCGGGCATTGACCAGCATCATTGGAATGCCACGCCGGGCGGTTGCGGTTATTAGGCCGGGCCAAAACTCGCTCTCGATCCAGATCGCCAGATCGGGCCGCCAATGGTCCAGAAATCCTTGCACCGCAGCCGCCGTATCGACCGGCACATACTGGTGGATGCAGCCTTCCGGCAGAAGTTTCGCCATCCGCCGGGCCGAGGCCACCGTGCCGGTGGTCACCAGGCACGAGACCTCTGGTGCCTGCCCCCGGATCTCGGCGATCAGTGGCAGCATCGACAACGCCTCGCCGACGCTGGCGCCATGCAGCCAGACCAAATCACCGACCGGCCGCGCCAGCCCGGCCCGGCCTAACCGCTCACCCAGCCTTGCTCGATCCTCGCGTCCCCGTGCCGCGCGGCGCGCCAGCAGCCAACCCGCCACCGGCCCGGCCAGCCGCGAGGCCGCCAGATAGACCGCCAATGCCGGCGAGCCGTTCATGCCCGACCACCTCCTGCGGGCAGAATTCGCGCCCGCCCACAAAAATCATCAGCCTGATCGGTCACCGAGTTAAGATCATCCTGCAACGCCAGCCGGAACTGCTCCACCGCCTGCGGCCTACGCTCAACGGGCGGCAGTCGCGGCGCCGAGTAAATTATCGCCCCGCGTCCGAACGGCAACGGCAACAGAAACCGATCCCAGCTTGGCAGGTTAAACCCGCACCGCACCGAAAACGCGACAGAGATAACCGGCGCACCTTGCAGAATTGCCAGCCGCGCGGCACCCTCCTGGGCTCGCAGCCTCGGCCCGCGCGGCCCATCCGGAGTGATCACCACCAACGCGCCATCATCCCGCAACGCGCGCGCCGCGGCACGAAACGCCGCCACCCCGCCTTTGCTCCGGTGTTTGACATGATCATGGCTCGACCCGCGTAGCGCGGTGACACCGAAGCGCCCGACAATCGCGGCGATCAGATCGCCGTCACGGCTGTTCGAGATCATCGCCACCGCCGGTTTCTTGGGCGGCGCCAGGGTCGGCGCCAGGGCTGGCGTCATGAAAACACGCGCATGCCAGGCGATGCAAATGACGCCCCCCGGCTTCGCCATCAACAGGTCCCAGCCCTCGCGGCCGCGCACCTCCCAACGCGTCGTGCGGGCGACCAACCGGATGTACCACGCACCCACTGCCGCAATCGCGCCCGTACCGGAAACTCGCCGCAAACCGCGCAGAAGGGAGGTGCCGACGCTTGCCACGACCGGATCAGGGCTCCGGATCAGGTCTTCTGCGCCTGCCCCTCGACACTGGCCTCGTTCTCCTCGTCGCGCAGACGATGCAGATGAGCGATGAAATAACGCGTATGGGCATTGTCCACGGTCGCCTGCGACCTGGCTTTCCACGCCTTGTGGGCGCTTTCATAGTTCGGGAACATGCCGACGATGTCGATCTCGTCGATATTCTTGAATTCGTTGTGCGAGGGATCGATTAGCTCGCCGCCGAAGACGAGATGCAGGAGAGTGGCCATCAAGCGCCCTTTCGTGATTGGAAAAATATCAGTCCCGGGCAGGATACTCCGCATCCGGAATCAGTCAATCGGCGCCGCTACACCGCCTTTCGCCGCGCCATCAGCGCCCGGTGCAATGCTGCCGGGGCCGCAATGACTCCAGGCGCCCGGCTCGGATGGTGGTTGAACTCGAGCGCCGCACCGTCGCCGTCGGTCACCGCCGCACCCGCTTCTGCGGCAATCAGACTACCGGCGGCGATATCCCACTCATAGGCCGCGCGCAGCGTCACCATGATATCAAACTGGCCCTGCGCCACCAGGCACAACCGCCAGGCCAGCGACGAGCGGAAATGCCGCTCCACCAGCGGCGACCCGCCGGGCCACAACTCATCTCTCAACTGCGACGAGGCGGCCAAAGTCGCCGCTCCCTCCAGCTCGATCCGACGGGAGGCGCGGATCGGCGCGCCGTTCAAGGTCGCCCCCTGCCCCAGCGCTGCGGCAAAGGTCTCGCCGCGGACCGGCAGATACATCGCCCCGGCGACCACCCGGCCACCCTCGGCTATCGCCAACGCCGGACCCCAACCCTGCTCGCCCGCGATGAACGCCCGGGTGCCGTCGATCGGGTCGACGATAAACACCCGCTCGCGGTCTGCGCGGTCATCAGCACCTTCGCTCTCCTCGGACAGCCAGCCGTAATCGGGCCGTGCGGCGCATAACTCGGCCCGCAACATGGCGTCGATGGCTAGGTCCGCTTCGGTCACCGGGCTTTTGTCAGACTTCTCAAAAGTCGCGAAATCGCCCTTGAAATGGCGCATCGCGATGGCGCCCGCCGCTTGGGCAGCCCCGGTCAGCAACGCCAGATCGTCAGCCCGGTCAGGCGCCACCCGATTATGCGCCAATCGTCAGCCCCTCGACCAGCATCGAGGGTACCGAGTGCGCCCTGTGGGGATCGGCATCATTGGCCGGCACCAGCCTGCGCACCATCTCCGGCAGGCTGCCCGCCACCGTCACCTCATTGACCGGATAGGCGATCTCGCCGCCCTCGACCCAGAACCCCGTGGCGCCCCGGCTGTAGGCCCCGGTGGTCGCGTTGACCGACGAGCCGATCAACGAGGTTACCAGCAGCCCGGTGCCCATCGCCGCGATCAGATCGGCGCGGCTTTGCGCCCCCTCGGTCACCCGGATATTGCTGGTGCCGGGACTGGGCGGCGCGCCAACCCCACGCCGCGCGTTACCTGTGCTCGAAAGCCCCAGCTGGCGCGCGGTGGCAAGATCCAGCACCCAGGACCGCAGCACCCCGCCCTCGACCAGCAGCTTGCGCCGACCGGCGAATCCCTCGCCATCGAACGGCCGGCTGGCGGCCCCGCGCCGCGCCAGCGGGTCTTCAATCAGGTCGAACCCATCCGGCAATATCTGCGTCTCCATGGCATCCCGCAGCCAGCTCGCGCCACGAGCAATCGAACTGCCGTTGATCGCACCCAGAATATGACCGATCAGACTGGACGCGACCCGCTCGTCGAACAACACCGGGAACCGTCCGGCCCGCGGTTTGCGCGGCCCCAGCCGCTCGACCGCCCGGTGCCCGGCCTTCTCGCCAATTTCGACCGGCCCCGGCAGATCGGCCCAGTAGGTCCGCGATTCACCGGCATTGTCGCCCTCGCGCCCCAGCCCCTCGCCGGCAATCGCCGAGACCGAAAGCCCCGAGCGGGTCCGGCCATAGCTGCCTGCAAACCCGTTTGTCGCCGCCAGCGTGATCCGGTCGCGACCCCAGCTCGCGCTCGCCTGGTCGACCTGAGTGACACCATCGATACCCAGCGCCGCCGCCTCCGCCGCCAGTGCCAACTGCTCCAGCGTTGCAGGCCCCGGCGCGTCGGCGGGGTCCAGAAGATCGAGGCTGGCGCCCTCCGGCACCGGCCCCAACTCACCGGGATCAGCCAGCCCGCACCACGGATCCTCCGGCGCCTCACGGGCCATCGCCACCGCACGCTCGGCCATCTCGGTCAGTGTTCCCGGCCGCGGATCCGAGGACGATACGCTGGCCTGTCGCCGCCCGATCAGCACCCGCAGGCCGAGGTCCAACCCCTCGGAGCGTTCGGCCTCCTCCAGCTTCCCGCCACGAACACCCACAGCGTTACTGATGGCCGAGACCACCAGCGCATCCGCTGCCTCCGCGCCCGCCTGCCGGGCCGCCGCCAGCAGCGCAGCCGCCAGATCCTCGTCGTTCATCATCAAACGTTCCCTACCCCATCCCTGCCAGCCCATAGACCAGCAGCCGCACCGATAACCCGGCGATCACCACAAACGTCAAAACCATGCCCAGAACCCGCGCCTTCATCACCCGCGCCCCAGTCAGAAAATACCCGCCATGCAGCAACCGCCCGGCCACCAGTAGCGACCCAAACCCATGCAGCACGCCGCCGGACGCCCCCATACCCTCCGCCAGACCCAGCAGAATCAGCGCGATCGGCACATACTCGCAGGCATTGCCATGGGCCCGCACCGCCTGCGCCAGCGCGTCCACGCCACCATCGCCAATCGACACGTCGTGGCGCCGCCGCTGTCGGATCACCACAAAGCCCAGGCCTACCAGCCACAGCCCCTTCAGCCCCGCATAAAGCGCCGTTATCGGTAGTGACATCGCAATGCTTCCCTGTCGGATTACCTTGCCGACATAGCTCTGCCAGCCCATATTGGAAAGAGAGGCTATGCCATGCAGCATCTCTTATGGACATACTACGCCCCCGAGGAGGTCGTTCTCGCCGTCGAGCATATCGACGTGCTGGTCGAATGCGGCGTCGATCCCGACCGGGCGGCGCATGACGCGGCCCGCATCTACCGCCAACGGAACGGCGACCACCGCACCCCGTTTGTCCGCGAATATCTGGCCTCGCAATGGCGGGTCATGCGCCGCGGCGGCCCCGGTCCCCTGCCGAGCCATACGAAAGGCGGCTGGAAGCCAAAGCCCAGCAAATACCCGACCGAGGTCAGCTTTCGCGCCTCGTTCCACCGATTATTCTACGAGTAGATTTCTGGAGGATTTGCTAGAAAAGGGGGTTCGTGGCATTCCGTAGCCACGAGCAACCAGCGAAAGCGGCCGTCTGGCGTTCGATGGCGCTTCAGTGGGTCCAGGCACCCCGGCGGTTATGAGCGAAATTGCCGCCATATCCCAAGGGCCTGATATTGGGCCGGCGCCGCTTCTCGTTCTCCACCGTATAGGCCAGCCCATTGCGCTTGGCGTAGTCGATAGCGGCTTCCTGGGTCTCAAAGCGCAGCTGGACCTGGCGCTTCATGTCGCCTGAACCAGTCCAGCCCATCAGCGGATCTATCCGCCGGGCCTCGACCGGAGCATATTCCAGAACCCAATCGCGGGAGTTGCCCATGCCCGAGGTCATGGCGCTTTTCGAGGGTTGGTAGATCCGTGCCTGCATTGGCTCAATTCCTGTTCCCAGATAAACTTCAGGCGATCCTGACCCCCATATCGCGCAGAATGACCAACCGAGGCAAGCCGGAAACGGCGCGAACCTCACCAATCCGCAGGCGCCGCTGATATTACTTAACGTCTGCCAGCAATCCGCCGTCCCGGCTCCACAGCCGCCGCTCAGCCGGTTCGCGCGCCGGAACCAGCCGCAACTCGTCCCCCGCCACATGCACCGCCACCGCGCCAAGACGCGCCAGATCAGCCTTGCCCAGATAGATACACGGACCCCCATATTCCGGGCCAAAGCGCATCACCACCAGGGTGCGCGGCTTGCACAGGGTCCATATTCGCCCCGGCGGGATGCGACGCCAATGCAGCACCTCCAGCCGCCAGCCGTTCGAGAGCACCGTCGATGACCACCCCTTGCCGCGGGTCATGCCGGGACGCGCCGCCGCCTGCTTCTGGCTCGCGCCATCTCCATCGCGCCGCAGCCAGGTCTTGGCAGCGAACGATTGGGCGCGGTCGTGATCCAGCACCCGACCCTCCGGCCCCAATACCCCGATCAGCCGCCCCTCCGGCGCTATCAGCACCTCTGGCCGTGGCGGCCCGGTCGCCCACAGCGCCAGCGCGCCGACGATCCCCACCACCCCGGCCAGCCGCCACCGCCCGCGCCACAGGAACAGCCACAACCCACCCAGCGTCATCAGCGGCAGGATCGCCGCCATTCCAACAGGTACCGGGCGCACCGACCCC
>DATLAW010000019.1:0-4774 GCA_035527255.1 Thermohalobaculum sp.
CGCTGCGAGAAAACCCGCCGAAACTTCGGATCGTTCGTCGCACTCGCCGCCGCATTCATCTTGATCAAATCCGTCCACACGGCCTAGAGCATTTTCCTATCATTCCGGTTCATAGCCTGAGTTTGTGAAGTAGTTGGCGCATTCGTCTGCAGGCCCGTGGCGGGCCGCAGTCCATTGGCTTGAAGGATCCGAATGCGAGGTGAATTTCGGCGTGACATCCGTTGCCGCGCCAAACGCTTCGTCATCAAGGGCGAAGAAATACTCCACCACGGCACGCGACGCCGTCTCAGGATTGATATTGTCGAGATCCCAGTCTTCCTTAGCCGTGGAGTTCTGTTTGTTGGCATCGGCTTCGATCAGGCTTGCGTCGGTTGCAAATCGCGCGCCACCGACAACGCCCTCTCGGATACATCTGGCGACGACGTCCTCAAAGACCTTCCGAAAAAGATCGCTGTCGCGGAAGCGGCCATGGCGGTTTTTGGAAAAGGTCGAATGGTCAGGAATGCGGTCTTTCAGATCGAGGCGGCAGAACCATCTGTACGCCAGGTTGAGATGCACTTGCGTGGTCGGTGCCCGCATCAATTGGCCTGCTGCTTTGAACCGACCAAGTCGAACGCATACTAGGGCCAGTTGCCAAAAGGACGGCGTCCGCACATGAGATCTACGCAGCGTTTCCGTCGGATTTCAACTATGCTTGTTTATCGGGTATGGTTTCATCAACACCTTGATAACCTGCGGCAGGAGACCTGTGCGTGTGTTCTGAATGTAATAATCGGAGGATCGCTGACCAGAGCGGCGGCGGGGTAGGATGATGGAGCCAACATCGCTGATCGCCGATCTCGAGCAGTTTTTGGCGCCGATCAAAAACTCTCTGACAGGCTTTGCCCAGCCATGGCGGCTTTTCCAATTTGCAATCCTGGTGCTTGGCTTCCTGATCGCGCATCTAGCCAACCGGCGACTCGAACCGCGCATGGATGCTTGGATGCGCGGGTTGGAAAACGTCGACAAGTCGCGGCTGCGCTTTCTTGTGCTAATCGCCCGCAATTTACGTTCGCTGATCTTCGTCGCGCTGGCATGGAGCGCGGTCTTCATCATCCGCACGAGCACCTGGCCCAGTCGCAGCTATGTCGTCGCTTTGATCGCCAGTCTGGTCAGCGCGTGGGTCTTTGTTTCGATCGTTTCGCGGTTCATCCACAACCGAACATTGCGGACGCTGGTGACGTGGAGCGCGTGGGCAATCGCCACCATCTACATCCTCGGCCTGATGACGAAAAACACCGGGCTTCTGGACCAGATAGCGATCCAGTTTGGGAGTGTGCGGCTGAGTTTTCTGCTGGTTGTGCAGGCAGCTATCACGCTCACCATACTCGTGGCATTTGCGCGATGGAGCAGCGCAATCCTCAAGAATCGCATTGATGCGATCGAGGACATGTCGCCTTCGATGAAGGTGCTGACGGACAAGCTGTTCCGGTTGGTAATCTATGGTGTCGCCATTGTCATCGGGTTGCAGTCGGTAGGGTTCGATCTGACCAGCCTGACGGTACTTTCCGGCGCTATTGGCCTGGGTCTCGGTTTCGGCTTGCAGAAGGTCGTTTCGAACCTCGTCAGCGGCGTAATCCTGTTGATGGACAAGTCGATAAAGCCAGGCGACGTGATTTCGTTGGGCGACACATTCGGCTGGATCAATGAACTTGGCGCCCGCTATGTCTCGGTGGTGACGCGCGACGGGCGAGAATACCTGATCCCGAACGAGGATTTGATCACCGGGCAGGTGGTGAACTGGTCTCATTCGAGCGAACTTGTCAGGCTCGATATTAACTTTGGCGTCAGCTACGATTCCGATCCGCACCAGGTCCGAAAGCTGGCCAGCGAGGCATCGTCCGCGGTCCCGAGAGTGGTCGCCAATCCGGCCCCGGTGTGTCATGTCGTCGGTTTCGGCGACAGCTCGATCGATTTCATCTTGAGGTTCTGGATTCGCGATCCGACTGGTGGGCTGACCAATGTGCGCGGCGCGGTGTTCCTCGCGCTATGGGACGCCTTGAAGGCCGCGAACATTGAAATCCCGTTCCCGCGCCGCGATGTAAAAATCGTGCAGGGGCTCGAAGGGACCAGTCTCAAATGAGATTGAGGACGTGCTGTTTCTGCTGTTCGGCCGCGCATATTTGTCGGGCGATCACGGATCATCAGAGGTTTGCGAATGCAGATCGAGTCCCGAGCGCGTACTTTGGCGGCTTTCGGGACTTAGAGCGCGATGAGGTTTTGCGGGATTTTTTTTGGATTCCCGGCCCGGGTGTCAGCGCGTGGGTTCGACCGACCACAATCGAGCCAAGGAAAGGATAGGACAATGCTCATCCGCATCGGATTCGAAATCGCCGTCGACTGCCCGAAACCGACGCCCATGCTCCTCGCGCTGTACCCGCATCCCTCGAACAGGCGCCGGATTATCGGGTCGGATCATATTCGGACGGAGCCCGAGATGGCCGTCGAGGAATATACGGACATGTTCGGGAACCGTTGCGCCCGTATCCAAGTGCCGCCCGGTGCGGCGACCCTGTGGTCAGACTGCATCGTGGAGGACACCGGCAAGCCCGACGAATTCAACTGGATCGCGCGTCAGCACGAGATCGTGGATCTCCCGGTCGAGACGCTCGCGTATCTTACCGCCAGCCGGTACTGCGAAAGCGACGAGCTGATCGAGAGGGCCTGGGCCCTGTTCGGCGGCACGCCCCCTGGATGGGCCCGGGTGCAGGCGATCGCGAACTGGGTGCACAATCACGTAATCTTTGGGTACCGGTTCGGCCGGCCGACGAAGTCCGCTTTCGACGTGTATCGCGAGGGTACCGGCGTGTGTCGCGATTTTGCCCACCTTTTCATTGCCTTGTGCCGCGCAATGAACATCCCGGCGCGCTACGCGAGCGGCTATCTCAGCGACATCGGCGCCAAGGCCGAAGGTGCCGGCGATTTTTGCGCATGGAGTGAGATTTTCTTGGAAGGGCGCTGGTACGCTTTCGATGCCCGGCACAACACTCCACGCATCGGACGCATCCTCATGGTGCGCGGACGCGATGCCGCTGACGTGGCGATGATGACGGCATTTGGCGATTACCTGTTGACGCAATTCAAGGTATGGACTGACGAGATTGATGATTCCGCACCGGAGAGCGAGCTTATCGAAGCTCTGCGAACCCGTCCGGCCACCGAGGCGTTAGTGCTGGAACAATCTTCCGGCCGGTTGTGCATGTGACTTTTCTGCGGCGCCACGGGTGGGGCTGAGGCCGACCACCGGCGAGCGCCGCTCCCGGCGGCTTTCCAGACATAGCCGCATTGGCACGTCTCCATGGAATCTCCCCACAGCCCAAGCGACTAGGCCGACGGTTGTTATCACGCCGTCGAGCGCTCGGCCGACATGCTTCGCGTTATCTCGGGAGACCGCCCCGCCTCAATCTTCGCCAATTTCCGGCAGCGAGCGGAATGCTTCCCGCAAGGCGTCGGACCACAGGTGACTGATCTGGGTGAACTCCTCATCATCCGCCTCGATTCGCCGTTTGATGGCGAATTTCATCTCGTTAGCGCGGATCATTGCAAGGTCGAGCGGCATGCCGACTGACAAGTTCGATCGCAGCGTCGAGTCCATCGACACGAAAGCCGCCTTCAGCGCCCGACGTAATGGCGTGTCCGGGGTGATGACCCGGTCGAGGATCGGCTTCCCGTATTTGTGCTCGCCGGCTTGGAAATAGGGTGTGTCGTCGGCCGCCTCGATAAAGTTGCCGGCCGAATAGACCATGAACAAACGGTGCCCGCCGCCGGCACGCTGGCCGGATACCAGGATCGTGGCGTCGGCACCGGCGCCCTGTTCGATAAGGGTTTCGCGGTGATGGCCCTGCATCTCGCGCATGTAGTTTCCGACGATTTGGGCAATCCGGAACATTGATGGTGCGTTCAGCAACGTCTCGACCTCGTCACCGGCCTCGCTCTTTTTGATCTCGGCGCCGATCCGCGTGATGACGCCCTGGGTGATCGAGAGATTGCCCGCCGTCATCAGGCAGATCGCCCGCTCTCCCGGCACTTCCCAGGTGAACATCTTGCGAAAGCGCGAGACGTTGTCGACGCCCGCATTGGTGCGGGTGTCCGACAACATGACCAGCCCGGCAGAAAGTTTCAGTGCCACGCAGTACGTCATTTGAATCTCTCTATTTTACTGCTGCGCCTGGGCTTGGGCGATCTCGACCGAGACAGTCAGGCTATCCTGCGCCCCACCCTGGATCGAGCCTCGGATCGGAGCGGCGTCGTTGGCGTCAAGCCCGGCGCAAAGGCGGACATAGGCGTCGGTTGGACAGATCTGGTTTGTTGTATCGAACCCGACCCACCCCAGCCCCTGGAGATGGACCTCGGCCCAAGCATGGGTCTCGCCCAATGGCGCATCCTGGTCAAGCAGGTAGCCAACAACATAGCGGGCCGGGATGCCGGCGGCGCGGGCGGCGGCGATGAACAGATGCGTCTTGTCCTGGCAAACCCCAGCGCCCAGCGCCAGCGCCTGCGCGGCGGTGGTATCGCTGTCGGTGACGCCGGGCCGGTACACCAGCGCCTCATGAACCGCCGCGGAAAGTGAATGCATCCGGGTGAGCGGATCGTCGCCGACGGCGGCTTCGCCGACCTTGATGATCTCGCTGTCGATGCGGGTCAACTGCGTGTGGCGCAGGAAGACCTCGGGCACGGCGCCGCCAAAGCGGTCGATCAGCCCTGCGGTATCGGACGTGCTGACAATGCCCTCGGC
>DATLAW010000020.1:0-14692 GCA_035527255.1 Thermohalobaculum sp.
TGGCGGGCGGTCTGGTGATTGGCATCGTCGAAGAACTAAGCTCATACCCGTGGATCGGCGACACACCGTTGCTGTCGCCGGGATACAAGGCCGGGGTCGCCTTCGGAATCATGGTGGCGATGCTGATCTGGAAGCCCCAGGGACTGTTCCGGGGGAGGCAGTTCTGATGGAACAATATTACGGCTACTTCATCTATGCGCTCAGCCTGTTGACCATGGGCGGCATCTATTCGGTGCTGGCGCTCGGGCTGAACGTGCAGTGGGGCTTCACCGGACTGTTCAATGCCGGCATTGCCGGGTTCTTCGCGGTGGGCGCCTACACCCAAGCATTGCTGACGACGCCAATCTACAGCGATCATCTGGGCGGGTATAACTGGCCGATCCCGTTGGCGATGCTGGCGGCGATGGTTTTGTCGGCGGTGGTTGCCTTCGCTGTGGCGAAGATCTGTATCCGGTTGCGATCGGACTATCTGGCCATCGCCACGATCGGCATCGCCGAGATCGTGCGGCTGGTTTTCAAGAACGAGATCTGGGCGACCAACGGTCCGCGCGGCGTGAGCCAGATCCCAAAGGCGTTCGAGGGGTTGCCGCAGCCGTGGAACACCTTGGCGTTCTTGGGCATGGTGCTGACCATCGTCGCATTGATCTATCTGGCGCTCGAGCGGGCTCGCACCGCTCCCTGGGGCCGGGTGATGACGGCGATCCGCGAGAATGAAACTGCCGCCTCGGCCGCGGGCAAGAATATCGAAGGGTTCCGGCTGGAAAGCTTCGTGATTGGTTCGGCCCTGATGGGGCTGGGTGGCGCGCTGATGGCGCAGTACCTCAAGCAGATCGACCCGCAGGTGTCGGATCCGCTGACCGCCACTTTCCTGGTCTTCGTGATGCTGATTGTCGGCGGCTCGGCCAACAATCGGGGTGCTATTCTAGGGGCGATGCTGATGTGGACGGTGTGGTCGTCGACCGAAATCCTGACCAGCCGCCTGCCTGACGAATTCGCTATTCGATCGGCCTATGTCCGGGTATTCTTGATTGGTTTGATCCTGCAATTCATCCTGCAAAAGCGACCGCAGGGAATTTTGCCGGAGACCCGGCCAAAACCAAATCCACGCCATCGGGGCGATAACTCCCCGGTGAAAAACTCAGGGAGGACTACCGAATGAAATGTTTGATGACAGCGGCCGCAATAGCGGCCCTCGTCGCGGCCCAGATGACCGGTGCGGCCATGGCGGGCGATATCAAGATCGGCTCGGTCGCCGGTGTCACCGGCCCGATCGCCGAACTGGTCGCGCCGATCGTCGCTGGGCGCAACCTCGCCGCCGAGGATGTGAATGCGCAGGGCGGTTTGCTGGGCGGTGACCGGATGGTGCTGATGCTGGCCGACAGCCAGTGCGACCCGAAGGCTGGCGTCGATGCTGGCCAAAAAGTCGTCAATGTCGAGCAGGTCGTCGCCGTCATCGGCGCCTCGTGTTCTGGTGCTACCAACGGCATGGTGCAGTCGGTTACGATCCCGGCCGGGATCATGTCGATCTCGGACTCGGCGACGGCGCCGTCGGTCACTGATCTGGCCGACAATGATTTGGTGTTCCGCACCGCACCGTCGGACGCCTATCAGGGCGCCGCATTGGCCAAGCTGGCCTGGGACGCCGGCTTTAAGGCGCTTGCCGTAACCTATTCAAACGACGATTACAACGCCGGTATCGCCGGGGTTTTCGCGGCGAGCTTCGAAGGCATGGGCGGCAAGGTAACCGCCAACCAGGTACACGAGCCGAACAAAGCGTCGTACCGGTCCGAGATCCAAACCCTTTCCGGTGGTGGCGCCGAGGGATTGGCGCTGTTCGCCTATTACGGCGGTTCGGGCATCGCCATCATCCGCAATTCGCTGGAGACCGGTGCTTTCGGCAAGTTCATGGCGGCTGACGGCATGTTCGATGTCTCGGTGATCGAGCAGATCGGTGCCGAGAATCTGGTGGGCAACCTGATGATCACCCAGTCCGCCTCGGACCCGGAGAACACCAGCTACCAGATCTTTGCCAAGGCGTTCGAGAAGACCGGCATGGACCCGGCGGCACCCTATGCCAGCCACGGCTATGACGCCACCTTCCTGGTCGCGCTGGCGATCGAGAAGGCGGGTGCGGCTGACCGCTCGAAGTTGTCGGCGGCGCTGCGCGAGGTTGCCAATGCACCGGGCGAGATCATCCGTCCCGGCGAATGGGCAAAGGCAAAGGCGCTGATCGCGGCGGGCAAGGACATCAACTACGAGGGTGCCAGCGGTGCCGTCGACTTTGACGCCAACGGCGACGTTGCCGGTTTCTACTCGGTCAACCGACCCGGCGATGACGGCAAATATGTGATGGAATTCCTGCGCTAAACATCGAGAGGGGCGCCTCGAGAGGGGCGACCCGAACTTGTAGGGTGTGCATTCATGCGCACCCTTTGACCAACACCCGCCGCGACGGTGCGCATGAATGCGCACCCTACGACGGCCAACCCGGCCACAGCCCCCATGACCCCACCCATCAGATTAGGCGTCGATATCGGAGGCACCTTTACCGATGTGGTGCTGGAGGCCGCGGGCGTTCTGCATTCGGTCAAGGTGCTGACCACCTACAACGCGCCGGAAGACGCGATCCTGGACGGGATCGGGCAGGTTTGTACGCGGGCGGGCGTGGCACCCGGCGCGCTGACGATGATCATCCACGGCACGACCCTGGCGACCAACGCGCTGATCGAGCGGCGCGGGGCGAAGACGGCGCTGATCACCACCAAGGGTTTTCGCGATGTGATCGAGATGCGGACCGAGAGCCGGTTCGAGCAATACGATCTGAACCTGGTGCTGCCCGAGCCGCTGATCGCCCGCAACCATCGCTATGTGCTGGACGAGCGGATCGGCGCGGCGGGCCAGGTCTTGAGGCCGCTGGAGCGGGCCGAGGTTGAGGCGCTGGCCGGGACCATCGCGGCAGGCGGCTATATCAGCGTTGCGGTGGGGTTGCTGCATTCCTATGCCAACCCGGCTCACGAGGCGTTGGTGCGCGAAGTGCTAGCAGCGCGCCTGCCGGGAGTGTCGGTGTCGCTATCCTCCGAGGTCTCACCGCAGATGCGCGAGTACGAGCGCTTCAACACGGTTTGCGCCAACGCTTATGTCAAGCCGATGATGCGGACTTACTTGAAGCGCCTGACCGGGCAGCTGGCGGCGATTGGCATCACCGCGCCGGTAATGTTGATGCATTCGGGCGGCGGGATTATCTCGCTGGAGAGCGCGTCGGAGTTTCCGGTGCGGCTGATCGAGTCCGGTCCCGCAGGTGGGGCGATCTTTGCAGCCGACCTGGCCCGGCGGTATGGGCTGGACCGCGTGCTGTCGTTCGACATGGGCGGCACGACGGCGAAGATCTGCATGATCCGCGGGCAAAGCCCGAAGACCGCGCGGGTGTTCGAGGCGGCCCGGAGTTACCGGTTCAAGAAGGGCTCAGGCATGCCGATCTCGATCCCGGTGATCGATATGGTCGAGATTGGTGCCGGCGGCGGCTCGCTGGCTTATGTGGATGCGATGCGCCAGATCCGGGTCGGGCCGGAGAGCGCTGGATCGGAGCCGGGGCCCGCCTGCTATCAAGGCGGCGGTGCGCGGCCCGCGGTGACCGATGCCGACCTGGTGTTGGGGCGGCTGGACCCGGATAACTTCGCTGGCGGGACCATCCCGCTGTCGGCTGAGGCAGCGGGGGTTGCCGTCGATATGGCAGTTGGCGTGCCGTTGGGGTTGGACCGGATGACGGCGGCCTTCGGGATATCCGAGGTGGTCGACGAGAACATGGCCAATGCGGCGCGGGTCCATGCGGTGGAGAACGGCGAGGATCTGTCGAGCTTCACCATGATCGCCTTTGGCGGCGCGGCCCCGCTGCATGCGGGAAGGCTGTGCCAAAAACTGGGGATCACGCGGTTTCTGGTGCCGCCGGGGGCGGGTGTCGGCTCGGCCATCGGGTTCCTGCGCGCGCCCTTCAGCTTCGAGGCGACGCGGAGCGCCTATATGCGGCTGAGCGATTTTAGCCCGGCGGCGGCGCGCCAGGTGCTGGCGGAACTGCGGGGCGAGGCGGCGACTTTCGTGCGCTCGTGCGATGCCAACGCCGAGATCGGCTACGAGGTTCGGGCCTATATGCGCTATGTCGGTCAGGGCTGGGAGATCCCGGTCGACCTGAGCCCCGAGGACGCGGCGGCGCCTGTGGCAGAGCACTGCCTGGCGCTGTTCGAGGACGCCTACAAGGTGCTGTTCGGTCGCGCGGTTGACGGTGTTGATGTCGAGGTTACCAGTTGGGCGGTCAAGGCAGCGACCCCCTTGCCGCAGGCGACCGCGATCGGCGCTGAAGGTGCCACCAGCAAGGTCACCATCAGCGCGACCCAGCAACTGTTCGACCCGGCCATAGGTGCTGTGGTCGAGGCGGGTGTGGTGGCGCGCGACAGGTTGGCGCCGGGGAACCGGCTGGCGGGCCCGGCCATGGTCACCGAGAGCGAGACAACCGTGGTGATCCCGACCGGCTTCACCGCCACGGTTCATGCCGATGGCAGCCTGGAGGTTGTCCGCGATGTCAGCGCCAAACTGGAGGCAGCGGAATACAGTGCCCCTGCCCTATCGGCGGTTGCCAATCAGGTGATGTGGAACCGGCTGATCTCGGTGGTTGAGGAACAGGCGCGGGCGTTGGTGCGGACGGCGTTTTCGACCTCGGTGCGCGAGGCTGGGGATCTGTCTGCCGGGGTCTATGATTTGGCCGGGCGGATGCTGGCGCAGGCGGTGACCGGGACACCGGGGCATGTCAATGCGATGGCGGAATCGGTTGGCCATTTCATGCGCGAGATCGGGGTCGCCAACATGCGCGAGGGGGATGTCTACATCACCAACGACCCGTGGATGGGGACCGGCCATCTGCATGACATTACCGTGGTGACACCGTCGTTCCATCGGGGCCGGCATGTCGGATATTTCGGCTGCACCGCCCATGTGGTCGATATTGGCGGGCGCGGTTTCGGGGCCGATGGGAACTCGGTCTACGAGGAGGGTTTCCTGATACCGATCATGCACTTCGCGCGGGAAGGTGAAGTTAATCGGGATCTGATCAAGATCGTGCGCCACAATGTGCGTGAGCAGGATCAGGTGGTAGGTGACATTTATGCGCTAGCCGCTTGTAATGAAACCGGACACCGGCGCCTGGTGGACATGCTGGACGAGTTCGGGCTGGACGATCTGGAGAGCATTGCGGGCTTCATACTCGAGCACAGCCGCCGGGCGACGATCGAGCGGATTGCCGCCCTCCACGCGAAGACATCGGGCGGTTCGGCGGGCGGCTCGGCGATAAACGAAATGACCATCGATGGCTATGCGACACCGATCCGGCTGGCGGTGCGGCTGGAGATCGAGGCCGAGCGAATTGTCGCCAACTTTACCGGCACCTCGCCGGTTGACCCGAAGGGCATCAATGTGCCGTTGGTCTACACCAAAGCCTATGCCTGTTATGGCCTGAAATGCGCCATCGCCCCGGAGGTTCCGAACAACGCCGCCTCGCTGGCGCCGTTCGAGATGACAGCGCCCGAGGGATGCATCCTGAATGCGGTCCACCCGGCACCAGTGTCGCTGCGTCATGTCATCGGCCATATGATCCCGGACACGGTTATGGGCGCGCTGCATAAATTGCAGCCAGGGACAGTGCCGGCCGAGGGCTGCGGGTCGCTGTGCAATTTCCAGCTGAGCCTGCGGCCCCGGCAGGGTGGCAATGCGGTGCCAGATGCGCGGCGTGCCGAGGTGCTGATGTTCAACTGTGGTGGCTCCGGCGCGCGGCCCGGGCTGGACGGGATGAACGCGACCGCGTTTCCCAGCGGCGTGATGACCATGCCAGTCGAGGCGACCGAGCATACCGGGCCGATGATCGTTTGGCGCAAGGAGCTGCGGCCGGATTCCGGCGGTGCCGGGCGCCAGCGCGGCGGTTTGGGGCAGTATATGGAGATTGGCGCCACTGATGGCCACGAGTTCGACTTCAGCGCCATGTTCGACCGGGTGCGCCACCCGGCACTGGGGCGCGAGGGCGGGCATCCGGGTGGGCTGACCCGGTTCGATCTGGACGACGGCACGGTGATGCGCGGCAAGGGGCGCCAGGCGATCCCGCCCGGCCGCCGGGTGATGCTGGCGCTGCCCGGCGGTGCCGGCTACGGCGACCCGAAGGACCGCGACCCGGCGCTGGTGCGACGGGATGTGGAGCGCGGGTATATCTCAACCGAAGCGGCGCTGCGGGATTACGGGTATGAGAGGCAAGACAAATGACCAGTCTGCCACCCATTATATCCGAGCCGAAACACGCGGCCTACGATGTCGTCATAATCGGCGGTGCGATGATTGGGTCGTCGGTGGCCTGGTGGCTGTCGGACAACGCCGATTTCGACGGGCGCGTTCTGGTTGTCGAACGGGATCCGACCTACGAGTTCGCGTCGACGACACACACCAACAGTTGCATACGCCAGCAATTCTCGAACGAGATCAACATCCGGATATCGCAGTTCGCCGCCGATTTCATAAAGAATTTTCGCGCCCGACTGGGAGGTGACCCGGAGGTACCCGACGTCGTGTTGCAAAGCTACGGCTATTTGTATCTTGCGGACACCGAAGCCTTCGCCGAAGTGCTGCGTCAGAACCAGCAGCTACAGGCGGCCTGTGGAGCCGGAACCAAGATCATGACGCCGGATCAGATCGCGGCTGCCTACCCGTTCTATAACCTAGATGGCATCCTTCTCGGCAGTCTCAACCTGATCGATGAGGGCTATTTCGATGGAAATACCCTGTTTGACTGGTGGCGCCGAAAGGCCCGCCAGAACGGCGTCGAATATGTCACCAACGAGGTCGTCGCCATCGGGCGGACCGGCGACCGGGTGGAAAGCGTCACGCTAAAGTCCGGTCAGGTGATCGCCGCGGCCAAGATCGTCAATGCCTCCGGGCCCCGCGCGGCGCGGACCGCGGCGATGGCCGGGCTGGATATCCCGGTCGAGCCGCGCCGCCGCTACACCTTCATCTTCGACGCCCAGATCCCGCTGGACCGCATTCTGCCGCTGACCATCGACCCGTCCGGTGTGCATATGCGCACCGATGGGCGCTATTACCTGTGCGGCTGCCCGCCCGACGACGACCCGGCGGTCGACTTCGACGATTTCTATCTGGATGACACAATCTGGGAGGACAAGCTGTGGCCCGCCATCGCCACCCGAATTCCGGCTTTCGAGGCGATCAAGGTGATCAATTCATGGGTCGGCCATTACGCCTATAATACCCTGGACCAGAACGCGATTATCGGCCCGCATACCGAGGTTTCCAACTTCCTGTTCGTCAACGGCTTCTCGGGCCACGGCTTCCAGCAATCGCCGGCAATGGGTCGCGGTATGTCCGAGCTGATCACCTACGGCGAATTCCGGACACTGGACATGAGCGAACTGGGCTATGAGCGCATCGCGACCGGGACGCCATTTCTGGAGCGGGCGATCATTTGAAACCGAACGCTTTGACATTGGGGCCGAAACGAAGTCACATCAAATTGCGATCGCGCGAGACGATCTAGGGGAGCGGAACCGACCTGATGGATAACTACGCCACTGAAGGGCTGGAGCTGCTCGACGTCGGGGTCGCGATCTTCGACAAGGACACCCGGCTGGTTTTTGCCAACAAGGCATTCCGGGCCATGCGACGCTATCCCGATGATGTTTGCCGTACTGGCGTGACCTTCGAGGCGCTGGTGCGCTTCAACGCCGAGCGCGGAGATTTCGGGCCGGGGGATCCGGTCGCGCTCGCCGCCGAGCGGCTGGCCGAAATCATGCACTCTGAGACGCGAGATGTCGAGCGCGAGATGTCGGATGGCCAGATCCTGGCGATCAAGTATCGCCGCACCGGGTCCGGCGGGCTGGTCATCACCTTCGAGGACCGCACCGCCGAGCGCCGGGCGCAGGCGAAGCTGTCCCTGAGCGAGGAGCGTTACACGCTGGTCAGCCGGGCCACCGCCGACGGGATCTACGACTGGAATGTCGCCGATGACACGCTCTATGTGTCCGACAATCTGAACTCGATGCTTTACGCGGGCATGGACGCCAAGGGATCGAAGAGTTGGAACGATCGCGTCCACCCAGACGATTATCAACGCTATGTCGATGCGACCAGGGCGCATTTCAGGGGTGAGGCAGACGGCGTCGACTGCGAATACCGCGTGAGTATCGAGGGCGGCGCGTACCGCTGGATCCAGGATCGCGGCATTGGGGTGCGCGGCAAGGACGGCAAGGTCACCCGGCTGGTCGGCGCCGTGCGCGACATCACCGAGATCCGCGAGGCCAAGGCAGAAATCGAGCGCACCGAGGCGCTGCTGATGTTGTCGCTGGCGACAATCTCGGACGGCATCCTGCTGGTCGATGCCGAGCAGCGGGTGCAGTTGTGGAACGACCGCTACTACCAGATCTGGTCGGAAGCGGCAGGCGGCGTGGACCTTACTCAGATCATCGTCAAGGACCGGCCGTTCAGGGACATGATCCATGACGGCTACAATGTGGGCATGTTCAAGCCGCACCCGGACGGTGTCGATGCCTGGGTCGATGCACGGATGCAAGCCTGGGCCAAGCCCGCCTCGCAATGGGAGCTGGAGCTGGCCAACGGCACCTGGATCCTGCTCAACGAGCGCGACACACCCGAGGGCGGGCGGGTCTCGGTCTATACTGACATTACCGAATTCAAGCGGCGCGAACGTGAGGCGGAGGCGGCGCGGCAGCGGTTTGAGGACGCCATCGAGGCGGTCTCGTCCGGCTTCGTGCTGTTCGACGCCAATGACCGGCTGGTGGTCTGGAACGCCCGGTTCCAGCAATATTTCTCCGAGATGGCGGATGTGTTCAAGCCGGGCGTGCCGTTTCGCGAAATTATCGCCGCCTCCACTGAGCGTGGGCTGTTCCCGGCCGCCGGGGACGATCCGGAAGGCTTTATCGACAACCTGATGGAGAGACGCGCCGAGGGCGTGGGGCAGGTCCGCGAGAACCTGCTGGAAAACGGTATGTGGCTGCAGATCACCGACCACCGGACCAAGGATGGCGGGCTGGTTTCGATCTACACCGATGTCACCGGGCTGAAGACAAGCGAGCAGGATTCGCAGGCGGCGCGCGCGCGTTTCGAAGACGCGATCGAGGCAATCTCGTCCGGGTTTACATTGTGGGACAAGGACGACCGGCTGGTGGTCTGCAATTCGCGGTATCGGGAATACTATGCGGACCTTGCGGATATCGTGAAACCGGGCGCCACTTTCCGCGAGATACTTTTAAGGGGCGCCGAGCGTGGTTTGCTGCCCGAGGCGAAGAATGACCCCGCTGCATATGTCGAAGCAAGTGCCAAGAAACGGGCTGCAGCAGTCGGGCTTCTCCGCGAGCATCGTTTGGCCAACGGGCGGTGGCTGCAAGTCACCGATCACCGGACCGCCGATGGTGGAATCGCCTCGATCCATACCGATGTTACCGAATTGAAGGAACGTGAGGCGGAAATCCGCAAGCAGTCGGCGATCCTGGAGGCGACCATGGAGAACATGGGCCAGGGTATCTCGATGGTCGACAAGGATTTGAACGCGGTCGCTTTCAACAAGAAATTCCTGGCAATGTTTGAGTATTCTGAAGACCATTTCGGGCGCGGGTTCTCGATGGAGCAAGCCTTTCGCCTCAACGCCAAGCGCGGCGAGTACGGGCCTGGCGACATCGAGCAGCAAATCCGCGAGCGGATGGAGCTGTCGCGCAAGTTCCTGGCGCATCGCTTCGAGCGCACCCGCCCCGATGGGACCGTGGTCGAGATCGTCGGCAACCCGGTCGAGGGTGGCGGTTTCGTCTCGACCTATACCGATATCACCGAGCGTAAGCGCGCCGACGAAGCGCTGAAGGCGGCGCTGGCCGAGTTCGACGCGGTGCTCGACAATATCGATTACGGCGTGCTGTTCATGGATGCCGAGCTGAGCGCGCGGATCTGCAACCGAGCCTTCCGGCGAATCTGGAACATTCCGCAGGAATTCATCGACGAAAACCCGAGCTTGAAGGTATTGATCGAGTACAACCGCCAAACCGGGCTCTACGAGGTTGCGCCGGAAGAATGGGACGATTGGATCGAGGGCCGGATCCAGGCGATCAGCGCGGGCACTATCGAGCCGGGCGAGATGGTGCGCGCCGACGGAAAGGTTCTGTCCTACCAGTGCGTCGCCCTGCCCGATGGCGGCCGGATGCTGACCTATTTCGACATTACCGAGCTGAAGCAGGCCGAGCAGGTCGCCCGCGACAGCGAGGTACGGCTGCGCGGCATCCTGGAGAACAGCCCGATCGGGGTCGCGGTGATCCGCGATACCGACAATGTGATTTTGTTCCACAACGCGCGCTTCCCGGAGGTTCTGCGTGGCCCGGGCGAGAACCTGGTCGGCACATCGAGCAAACGGTTCTGGACCGATGAGCAGGAACGACAGAAGGCGCATGCGCAATTCCAGAAGGACGGCCGCGTCGTCAACCGCGAGGTGATGTATCGCGGCATGGACGGCAGCGATGTGTGGTCACTGTCAACTTACGAGCAAGCCAATTGGGAAGGCGATCCAGCCCGGCTGATCTGGCTGTTCGACATCACCGAGGAGAAGGCCAACCGCGAGGCGCTGGTGGTCGCCCGGGACGCTGCCGAGGCAGCGCTGGCGGACCTGCAGCGGGCGCAGGTTCGGCTCGTCCAGGCCGAGAAGATGGCGAGCCTGGGTCAGTTGACCGCCGGGATCGCGCACGAGATCAAGAACCCGCTGAACTTCGTCAACAACTTCGCCCATCTGTCGGACGAATTGCTGGGGGAATTGGCGGATATCCTCGAGGAGCCGATCAAGGCCCTGGATGCGGAGACCCGCGACGACGCCGAGGACCTGCTCAAGACCATCCGCGACAACCTGACCAAGATCAACGAGCATGGCCGCCGAGCCGACAGCATTGTCAAGAACATGCTGCTGCATTCGCGCGAGGGGCCGAGCGAGCGCCAGACCGTGAGCCTCAACCCGATCGCCACCGAGGCGTTGAACCTGGCCTATCATGGCGCCCGGGCCGAGAACCCGAACTTCAACATCGAGATGGTGAAATCGCTTGCCGAGGATGTTGGCGCGGTCGAATGCTTCCCGCAGGACCTGATGCGGGTGTTCCTGAACCTGATCACCAACGGCATGTACGCCGCCAACAAACGGGGCATGGCTGAAGGGGCCGGGTTCGCACCGACAATCTGGCTGACCACCGCGGTCAAGGGCGACCAAATCGAGATCGAGGTCCGCGACAACGGCGCCGGCATCCCGGCCGATGTGCTCGAGAAGATCTTCGTGCCGTTCTTCACCACCAAGCCGGCCGGTGAGGGGACCGGGCTGGGCCTGTCGCTGAGTTATGATATTGTGGTCAAACAGCACGGCGGCGAGTTGACCGTGGAGAGCCAGCCAGGCGAATTATCCGCCTTCCGGGTCACCTTGCCCCGGGCCACGCCTGCAAGTCTAGGAGAGCGAAAATGACCGCCCGCATCCTGATGGTCGATGACGAGCCCGACGCGCAGGAATTGTTCCGCCAGAACTTTCGCCGCGAGATCCGCAAGGGCACCTACGCCTTCGACTTCGCGCTGTCCGGCGAGGCGGCACTCGAGGTGATGAACGGCCAGGAGCCGCCCGAAGTGGTGCTGGTGCTGTCCGACATCAACATGCCGGGCATGTCGGGGATCGAGCTTCTGGCAGAGATCCGCAAGACCTGGCCCGATGTCGGTGTCTTCATGATCACCGCCTATGGCGACAACGCCACCGAGACGCGGGCGCGCGATCTGGGGGCCGAGCGTTTCCTGACCAAGCCAGTCGATTTCGACCGCCTGCGGCAAGATCTGTCGCAGGCCATCGAGGCCAGCACATGACTGCCGCGCGCATCCTGGTCGTCGATGACGAGCCGGATGTCGAGGCGCTGTTGACGCAAAGATTCCGCCGCCAGGTACGAAAGGGCGAGATGGAGTTCCTGTTCGCCCGCGACGGCCAGCATGCATTGGATATCCTCGACAGCGTGGCCGCAATCGACATGGTGCTGAGCGATATCAACATGCCACGCATGGACGGGCTGACCCTGTTGGTAAGGCTGAACGAGCAGCACAAGGACCTGAAGACGGTTATCGTCTCGGCTTATGGCGACATGGGCAATATCCGCACGGCGATGAACCGCGGCGCCTTCGATTTCGTCACGAAACCGATCGAGTTCGAGGATCTGGAGACGACCATCACCAAGACCATGGAACATCTGCGGCTGTTCCGCGCCCTGAAGGATGAGAAGGCCGAGGCCGAGCGGGCGCATGCGACGCTGTCGCGCTACTTCTCGCCCAATGTGGTGGCGACCCTGTCGCAGAACCCGGATTGCCTGACTCCAGGCGGCGAGCGGCGCGTGGCGACGTTCCTGTTCACCGATCTGGCGGATTTCACGCCGCTGGTCGAAAACTCGGATTCCGATCTGATCGTCGAGCTGCTGAACGCTTATCTCGACGGCATGACCGAGGTGATTTTCAACCATGGCGGCACGGTGATGAAGATTGTCGGCGACGCGGTCCATGCGATCTTCGGCGCCCCGGTCGATGACGGGGAACATGCCACTCACGCGGTCGGCTGCGCCCTGGCGATCGATGCCTTCGCGACCGGGTTCAGAGACAAGATGAATGCAACCGGTGTACCGCTGGGAGTGACCCGGATCGGGGTCAACTCCGGCCCGGCGATCATCGGCAATTTCGGCGGCGCGCATTTTTTCGACTACACGGCTTACGGCGACGTGGTGAACATCGCGGCGCGGCTGGAGCGGGCCAACAAGAGCATCGGCACCCGCATCTGCGTCGGCAAGAGCGTGATCGAGCAGATGCCGGACTTTCGCGGCCGACCGGTGGGTACGCTGTTGCTGAAGGGAAAATCGCAGTCGCTACGCTGCTTCGAGCCGCTGAGCGAAGACCGGGCCAAAGCACCGGCGACCGCCGGCTACAACGCGGCATTCGCGCTGTTGGAAGCGGGTGACCCAAAGGCCCGACAGGCCTTCGCGGCGCTGGTCGGCCAGTACGACGAGGATCCCTTGACGATGTTCCACCTCGGCCGATTGTTGTCGGGCGAAACCGGCGTCGAAATCGAACTGGCGGAGAAATGAGGCCTGCCATCACGTCAGAAACGCCAGCGTAGCGAGATACCCGGCCAAACCAGAAAACCAACGACAGATCGACCTTGACCCTCGCCCAAACCCCCTCTAGCTTCCGCGCCGCGTGGGCCCGTAGCTCAGTCGGTAGAGCAACTGACTTTTAATCAGTGGGTCATGGGTTCGAATCCCGTCGGGCTCACCAATAAAATCAAATACTTGGGCAATTAACTGCACCTTTTGAAACTCCAGTTGGTGCAAACTTGGTGCACGCGCACTTGAAAACTCCCGACTGTTGGTGAACACTCAGGATCATCCGTGATAGGGTGTCCAGTGAAATGGCGTCGATACAGAAAATCGAAGGAAAACGGGGCGTTCGCTGGAAGGCGGTTGTTCGTCGCCGCGGATATCCCACGACCTCCGAGTCCTTTGGCCGGAAGACGGACGCCGAAAAGTGGGCTAACGGTGTTGAGGCCAAAATCGATGAAGGCAGGTTCCAGGACCAGAGCCAAGCCAGACGCCACACAGTCGGCGATCTGATCGACCGCTATATCGCCGAGGTCATCCCGAATAAGAAGGCAGGCGCAGTGCAGGTGTTCCAGTTGCGCCAGTGGCAGGCCGAGCTTGGTTTGTTGCGCCTGTCGGAACTGACACCGGACCGGATCATCAAGGCCCGCGACAAGCTGATGATGCGGGAGGGCAATGATGGCCCGATGGGTTCTTCGACGGTCAACCGGTATCACGCCGCCCTCGCCCACGCCCTCACGGTGGCCGAGAAGCTGTATGGCTGGATAGAGATCAACCCGATGCGGCGGGTGCCCAAACTGAAGGACCCGCAGGGCCGGGTGCGCTATCTTTCAGACATTGAACGCAGGGCACTCCTGGATGCCTGCAGGAACAGCACCAATCCTTACCTCCTGCCCATTGTGTTGATCGCGATCACGACTGGCATGCGCCGGGGAGAGATCGAAAACCTGACCTGGGGCGACATCGACTGGAAGCAGGACCGCATCGTCATCGAGGAACCGAAGAACGGTATGCGCCGATCCGCCCCTCTGCTCCGGATGGCGAAGGACGCCCTCGCCCCACATCGGCCCGATAGCCCAGAGGCACGTGCCTTGGTCTTCCCTGGCTGCAGCGGCACCCGACCCATCGTGATGAAGAAGGCGTGGTACAGCGCCGTCTCCGAGGCTGGGATCGAGGACTTCCGGTTCCACGACCTGCGGCACACGGCGGCGAGCTACCTCGCCATGAACGGCGCCAGCATCCCGGAGATATCGGCAGTGCTGGGCCACAAGAGTCATCAGATGGCGAGCCGGTACGCGCATCTCAGCGATGGTCACACCCGCTCGGTGGTTGAGCGGGCCATGGGGAAGGTGTTTGGCAATGAGTGACAATAAATTTGACGAGGTCCTCGACGTATGGGTCGCTAAACAAACCACCTGGACGCTCTTCGACGCGGTATGCCTACTCGTGCAAATTAATCCGGATGAGCGTGAGAAGCCGATCCTCCTCGAAGTGGACGA
>DATLAW010000021.1:0-10712 GCA_035527255.1 Thermohalobaculum sp.
CCCTCGCCATGAAGGTAACGCGGCTCAATGAGAAGATCGAGAAGCTGCACGAGGAGATGAAACGCCTGAAGGCATTGGAGACACAGATGCAAGCGGCGCCGGACGGCCAGATCTCGCTGACCGATCCGGACTCCCGCTCGACTATACCAGCTACTTTCGATGTTCGCCAGATCAACGCCGATTGCATCGGAGCGGTGTCGTTGACCATAGACCGATGCGATCCTTCAGGATCGCGCTTAAAGGCGCAACCTGTCTGATGGAATAGGGGCGTGATTTTCCTTCACCGTCGTCGCCTCGCTGCCTCTGCGTACCTGGAGGCACTGGTACACTGTTGATCCCCGGGCAAACCTTCGGCCGTCAACCTGCACGTACGCGCCGTCATGGACTGGGCGCGAGACCGACTGGTAGCCAAAGCAGTTCGCATCCGAGACAGTGGGCGCGACGGGCATCAATGAAAGCACTGTCAATCGCGCCATCCCCCGTGCTGAGTCCGAGAGGACGTGCGATCAGGACACGCAGAGGTTGATGAGGGTTATTTGGTTTCATCTTTAAACTGACCCGAAACGAAGTCTGTTTTGCCGTCTTTTCTCCATGCGTGCGTATGCGTTTTTCCGCGTTGTGTTAGGTGGCCGCCTCGTTCAGTCGGGGCGGTCACTTCGGCATGGGGCGCCGCTCGTCAAGCACGAAGTTGATCCGCTCGATAGCCGCTTCGATCTCGCGCCGGTCCCGCAATCGCCCGAAGCCGCTGATCGGGGTCGTTCCAGTCGTCGTGAAGATCAGGCCCGCGCCGTCCACGGTCCGCTCCCGCAGAGCCTTAAACTCCGCCAGCGCCGGATCGGACAGATGAACGATGTGAGGCTTGCCATTCTTGGTGCGCTCGCCCGGTATTGCCCAGCGGCGCGCATCTAATTCCACCTCCGACCAACGCGCACCTGCTACATTGCCGCGCCGCTGAGCGGTCAGAATCAGGATACGCAGAAATGCCCCTGACAGATCTCCGACTGCATAGGTAGCCTGCCAGATCGACCTAACCTCATCGAGCGACAGCACCCGCTCGCGAGGCTTCTCCTTCGCCGCTCGTTTCGTCCTTGCTCCGATATGCTCCGGCAGATGCCCCCGTTCCCAGGCCCAACGGCAAAACGCCACCAGCGCAGACCGGATGCGGTTCGCCGCTCCCAGCTTGCCCTCCGCTGCCTTGGCGTCGATTGCAGCCTGTAGATCGGCTCGCTACAACCCGCCAATCGGCTTGGACAGGTGACTCGCCAACGCTCGATGCAACTGCCGCTCGCGCTCGCCCGCCGTCTTGAGTTGCTTAAGGCGTAGACCGGCGTACAGATTGAGAACCTGCGCAACGCTTTGCTGCGCCATCACGCCCTCTGCCTTGGTCCGACGATCCCGAATCGGATCGTGCCCGGCAAGCGCGTCAGCCCGCATCTTCGCGGCCTGCCTGCGCGCCTCGGACAGCCCGGTCGCTGGATATTCACCGATAGTAAACCTGCGCTTTTCGCTGTGGACGTTGACCTGCACGCTCCAGGTTGCACGCCCGTTAGGTGTCAACCTGAATTTATGCCCCACGGCCTTGTCATCGGTTAGCTCTAGACGGTCCGTTTCCGGTGGAACAAGCCTTTTTAGCTGAAGGTCACTCAACGTCGCCATTTCTTGTCTCCAACTTACGGGGGTCCGCTGGGGGTCCACAAAAATCGAGATTGTTTCGGACAGCGTGGGACGAGTATATGGCCATTCGGACGCGGGGGTTCACTGTTTTTACAATGTTTTTTTGAGTGGAGAGATCAGAGTGGACGGTTAGAGACTAGACAGGACAAGTGTAGCCTCAGAATTGAGATCCGAGTCCAGCACCAGGCTGGGCGCCCCGAAGTAGAAGCCCTGGAAGTACTCGACCCCGAGGTCGCGCAGAATGCGGGCATCGGCCGGGCCCTGAACGAATTCGGCCACCGTCATCATGTCGAAGTGGCGACCGATCTCGACCAGTTTGGAAACGAAGAATCGGCTGTCCGCATTGGTCGTGATATCGGTGATGAAGCTGCCGTCAATCTTGATGATATCAAACCGGAAGTCGCGCAGGCTGCCGAAGGATGTGTGGCCCATTCCGAAGTCGTCGAGCGCGAAGGCGCAGCCGTGACGGCGCAGGCTGGCCATGAATGCGAGCGTGCGTGCGGGTTCCAGCATTGCTGCGGTTTCGGTCACCTCGATGATCAAACGCTCGGCCAGGGTCGGATCGCGGCTGGTGCCCTCGTGAAACAGGATCATCCATTGGGCGTCCTGCATGGTCTGCGGGAAGATATTTATCGAGATGCGGATGCCAGGCCGGTGGGCGAGCGCGTCGAGCGCCAGCACCAGAACCTGACGGTCGATCAGAGTGGCAAGGCCCAGTTGCTCCATCGCCGGCATGAATTTCGCCGCGGCGATCAGATTGCCCGACCGCTCGCGAACTCGAACGAGGCATTCGTGGAAGGCGGCTCGGTTCTTGCCCGTAGCCGACACCACTGGCTGGAAGGCGATGACCAGATCGCCAGTGCGGATCGCCCCCATCGCGATCCTTGCCGCAGAGACGATATCGTCGCGCTGGCGTGCCGCGTCGACAGATTCCTCGGCGAATCGGAGGCAGCCAACACCGCAGGCCATCGCCTCTGTCAGCGCATGGCGGGCGGCCGATCCCTCGACCCCTTGCGAGCGGTCAGCACCGACGACGCAACCCGCCGACAGGGTAACGGCCACCGGGCCTTGCGAGGTTTGAATCGATTGCTGGGCGATGGTCGCCTGTAGATGCATGACCAGTTCGCTAACCCCGTCCCGCCCGAGTTGCGAAACCGACAGGGCAATACGCCGGTGCTCGGCCCGCCAAAGCTTCGCGTGCGGCGGCAAGGCCGGGACCATACGGGCTTGCACTGCGTCGATGATTTCGTCGCCCAGTGGCTCACCGAACAAATCCTCGAGTGCCCCGATATTATCGAGGCCAAAGATGATCAGCGCGGTCGGTCCGGCCTCTGAGCGCAAAATTTCACCGTTCCGGCGAAAGATCCGCTGCTTGTTCATGCCGCCCTCCCAAAAGCCCACCAGCTCCTATCGATGCTGGAATCATCTTAACAAATGTTCTATAAATGTTCTAAATTTGCCTTAACGATATCTTCTGGGGAGAAAACAATCATGGGCGAGCGCTGTGGCTGGTGCGGCTCCGAGCCAATCTATGTCAATTATCACGATCTGGAATGGGGCCGGCCCGAGACCGACAGCCGAGCGTTGTTCGAGAAACTGGTTCTGGATGGCTTCCAGGCCGGGCTGAGCTGGCTGACCATCTTGAAGAAGCGTGACAACTTCCGCGCCGCCTTCGACGGCTTCTCACCCGATCGGATTGCTCGTTGGGGTGAGGCCGAAGTAGTGCGCGCCCTGGCCGACCCCGGCATTGTGCGCCACCGTGGCAAGATCGAGGCGACCGTCAGCAACGCTCGCGCCTGGCTCGAGATCGAGGCGGCGGGCGGCTTCGATCGGTTCCTGTGGCAGTTCGTCGACTTCAAGCCGCAGCGCAACAGCTGGCGGAGCATGGCGGAGGTTCCCGCCGAAACCGCGCTGTCGCGTGAGATGTCGAAGGCGTTGAAGGCGGCGGGGTTCAAGTTTTGCGGCCCGACCATCGTCTACGCCTTCGCCCAGGCGGTGGGCATCTTCAACGATCACCTGACCGGATGCCCGCAGCACGACGAATGCGCGGCGGAGGCGACGCTGCTGGGCTGGTAGGAGCGGACTTTCGGGTTTCGGAGGACAGGGTGTTCAGCGTTCCTCGCCGAAGCGACTGGCGACCAAAGCTTCGAGCGCCGACATCAGGGCTTCCGCCTCGGGGCCATCGACCGTGACATCAATGGTGGTGCCCTGGCTTGCCGCCAGCATCAACAGGCCCATGATCGAATCGCCCGTCACGGTCTGGCCGTCGCGCTGCACCGTGGCCATTGCATCGAAGCTTTCGACGGTTTCGACGAACCGGGCTGAAGCGCGGGCATGCAGGCCCTTGGCGTTGCAGATGGTCAGCGTCCGGGTCGATGGTCGGGGTAAGGCCGGGTCGAGGGATGGCGGCATGGTCATCGGCCGCGTGCCGGGTCCAGGATATTTGCGGCTGAATCGATGTATTTGTGACCCGCCTCGAGTGCGGCACGAACCGCTTGCTCCAGTGGCCGGTCGAGCACCTTTGCCAGCTTGACCAGAAGCGGCAGGTTGGCACCGTAAATCACCTCAACATCGGGGCCGCTGATAGCACCGAGGGCAAGGTTGGAGGGTGTTCCGCCGAACATGTCGGTGATCAGAATAACCCCATCTCCGGTATTGGCAGTCACCACCAGGGCGTTGATTTCCGCCTGGCGTGCATGCAGGTCGTCGGCGGGGTCGATCGACACCGCATGGGCATTGGGCAACGAGCCAACGACATGTTCAGTCGCCGCAAGCAATGCCTGCGCCAACGATCCGTGGGCGACAATCACCAGTCCGATCATCGAGCCTTCCCCCCGTCGGCTGCATCGCGGAACAGGTCCAGCTCGCGATGGCGCAACGCAACCGGCCAGCCCTGCGCCCGCAAGCGCTCCGAAAGCAGCTCGCTGATCGTAACCGAGCGGTGCCGGCCCCCGGTGCAACCGAGTGCGACGCAAAAGTAGGCTTTCCCTTCGGTCTTGTAGGCGGGCAGCAGCATCAGCAGCATCTCGCACAGCTTTTCAAAAAAGGCCGCAAACAGCGGGTCCTCGCGGACGAAACCCTGTATGCGCGCGTCGCGCCCGTCAAGCGTCCTGAGCTCGGCCTGCCAATAGGGGTTTCTGAGAAAGCGGCAATCCATCACCATGTCGGCTTCGTGTGGCGCGCCGCGTTTGTACGAGAAGGATTGCACAGAAACCGCCATATTAGTCGAGATTTCCCGCGAGAATCGCGCCTCGATTTCGGCCTTGAGCGTATGCGGAGTGAAGTCGCTGGTGTCGATTACCATATCCGCGTTTGAACGGATTTCGGTCAGGATATCGCGCTCGCGGGATATGCCGGTGGCGACGTCTTCTTCTGGAGCCAGAGGGTGGCGGCGTTTGGTCTGGTTGAACCGGCTCAGCAGCTTCGCGTCCGAGCAGTCGAGGAATACCAGCAGCGCACCGGTTCCCTGGCGGCGGCGCAGTCGATCGATCGTTCCGGTCAACGCCCGGGTTGAAAACCCCCGGGTGCGGGTCTCGACCCCGATGGCAATCGGCCGCGGGTCGTCATCGACCGGTTTCACCAGCCGATCGACCAGCGACAGCGGAAAATTGTTCAACGCCTCGAAACCAAGATCCTCGAGTGTATTGATTACTGTCGATCGCCCGGCCCCGGACATGCCGGTAACCAGCACGACCAGCGGTGCCGAGCGCAACTCGGCTGCGCTCTCGGGGAACTCGCCGACAGGATTCATCGCAACGCTCTCCGGTCCATCTACCGCCCCGCAAACTGCTCCCCGGCAAAAAAATCAGATCCCGGCCAATCATCGGCGCGCAGCAGGCAAGTCAGTGCCGCCGCTAAGCTGAGTCTTCCCTTGCACAGCATGACCGGGCAGGCAATGCCCGACAAGACTCGCTCGCGCCATGGCGGCAGTCGTTCAGTCTCGCTGTGGTCGAGATCGGCAATCAGTTTCAGCGCAACCCGGGGCCGCGCCGCGAAGCGCACCAAACCGAAGCCGCGCATCTCGACCAACCCGGAGATGCCCGGCGGCGGCGACAGCCACAATCGGCCAGCGCCGTCTGGCCGCACGGCGACCCGGTCATCGGCGACCAGTTCAGCGCCAAGTGCAATCATTTCGAGGGCAAGCGTCGTCTTTCCCGCACCGGCAGTCCCGGTGATCAACAGCGCGTGCTCGCCGACGGCAACGGCGCTGCCATGCAAATATGAACCTGAGTCCAGGCGTAATTCAGGGCCCTCCCCTGATGATGCAGCGGTCAAGCCGGCAGCTCCACAACAAAGCGAGCGCCGGTTGCCAAGGAATCGCTGCGCGCATCCCCGGTGCGAATGTTCTCGGCCCAGATGCGGCCATCGTGAGCATCAACGATCTGTTTCGAAATACTCAAACCGAGCCCTGAATGATTTCCAAACACCTCGGCCGTCGGTCGCTCGCTATAGAATCGCTCGAAGATCGAGTCCAGGTTATCCGCGGGAATGCCCGGGCCCTGATCCTCGATCACGAGGCGGACCTTGCCCTCCTCCAGGCGTTCGCCGATAACGGTGATGATGCTGCCATCTGGTGCGAACGACAGGGCGTTGTCGAGCAGGTTGGTAATCACCTGGGCGATTCGCCCCTCAAGTCCGCGAGCGATCAGTGTGCCCTTCGGAAGATCGGTAACGACCCTGATGTTGCGATCCTTTCCCTGGCCGTTGATCATCTCGGACAGCGCAATGATCAGCGCCCCGAGATCGAAGGCCATCATGCGCTCCCGCACCAGCTCGGCATCCAGACGCGATGCGTTGGAGATGTCAGTCACCAGGCGGTCAAGGCGCTGCACGTCCTTCTGGATAACGTCCAACAGTTGCTGTTTCTGCACCGGCGTTTTGGCGAAGTCCATTGTCTCGACGGCGGATCGCAGCGATGTCAGCGGGTTCTTGATCTCATGCGCCACGTCCGCCGCAAACGCCTCGATTGCCTCTATGCGCCGATACAGCGCATGGGTCATCCGGATCAAGGCCGCCGACAAATCGCCAATCTCGTCGCTGCGGTCGGTCAGGTCAGGCATCTCGATCCGATCCGGGTTCAACGGCCGCGAGCCACTGGTGCCTGCCGGGTCGGCCGCTTCGGCAAGCCTTCGGATCGGGTTGGCAATGGTGTTCGCCAGCAGTACGGACAGGGCCACACTGACCAGAGTGGCGATCACGAAGACCTGAAGGATTACGATCCGCTCATTCTGGACGATCGCGTTGATATCCTCACCCTGGGTCGATAGTACCAACACCCCCATCACCGATTTGAAACGGCGCACTGGCATGGCAACCGAGACGATCAACTCGCCCTGGCTGTTGACCCGAACCGCGTGGCTGATGTTACCCTGTGCCGCCTCACGCACCTCGTGATCTCGGGTGATGCCCGCAACCGGAACCTCTGCATAGAGCGGCGGCTCCGTGCGGTACAACTCGATTATATCCCGGTAGGCGCCCCCGAGGCGGGCCAGCAGACCGATTGAGGCATCCTCACCCGGGGGACCAAGCGGCTGGATTTCGATCGGGGCACCGGACGGGGCGAGGTTTCGCGTATCGCCGGTTAGGCGCAGTTGGTAGTCGTAGATGCGCGCCCGTACGCCGGTTGGTTGCGACAGCCGGTTCAGAACTATATTGGCGCGTACCGGATCATAATCCAGGCGGCCTGGCCCAGCCCTCGATGATTCGGCGATGGTGATCGCAATAATTTCGCCCTGGGTGCGAAGCGCCTGGACGCGTAACTCGATCAGACCGGAACGGAACTGGTTGAGATACATCACCCCGATGACCAGGATCGCCAAGCCGATAAGGTTGAAGAAAATAATCCGCCGCTGCAGCGAAGAAAACGGTGCAGACCTTTTCAGTTCCTGGATGAAGCGCAGCCATATCGACGGCGGGCCGGGGCGGTCGCCTATACTGACCGGGCCTTGGCCCGGTCGGATATATTTCCGCCTCCCCGCCAATCGCGACCTCAGACTTCCCGATACCGGTATCCGACACCGTATAGTGTCTCGATCGAATTGAAATCGTCATCGGCGTCGCGGAATTTTTTCCGAATGCGCTTGACGTGGCTGTCGATTGTGCGGTCGTCAACGTAGACCTGATCATCGTAGGCGGCATCCATCAACTGATCGCGCGTTTTGACGAACCCGGGGCGCTGGGCCAACGCATGGAGAATCAAAAACTCGGTCACCGTCAGGGTCACCGATTCGCCGTTCCAAACCGAAGAGTGGCGCATCGGGTCCATCTCGAGCTTACCGCGACGGATAACTTTCTCGGATTCGGCCCGCTCCAGACTGGCGTCGTCGATGGCGGCCCGCCGGCGCAGAACGGCGCGAATACGCTCGACGAGCAGGCGCTGCGAAAACGGTTTGCGCACATAATCGTCGGCGCCCATCCGCAGGCCGATGACCTCGTCGATCTCCTCGTCCTTGGAGGTCAGGAAGATCACCGGCATATCGCTTTTCAACCGGAGGCGGCGCAACAGCTCCATCCCGTCCATGCGCGGCATCTTGATGTCAAGGATAGCGAGATCCGGCGGAGACTGGGTCAGTGCCGCCAACGCGGATGCGCCGTCGGTAAATGTCTCAACATCGTATCCTTCGGCCTTAAGCACCATCGAAACCGATGTGAGAATATTTCGGTCGTCATCAACCAGTACAATGCTGGGCATGCGATCTCCGGGGTTGTTTTTAGCGTAAGATTTAGTCGCTGCTTCTGTTATCTCTGTCGCGCGATGCCATAGCGCCGCCTCATTAACATGTATTGTATGATGGCACGGCCAATGTTTGAAGGCAATTTGTCTGTCTGGCTAGAGGATTGTTTCGAAATGCCACGAAACACCGTCACGATGCGCTGCAATTTGGTTGGACTGGACCAAATCCGTTGCTATAGACAGCCCCTGCACGCGAATGGGAGAAAAATTTGGGGAATCAGTAGCATTCGCCAGCCCGAGAATAATCGTTCCTGGTCGGGACAGAATATTACGCCTGTCTAACTAGGAACAGGCCTTAGCCTGATGGAATGCGTGGCGATAACTGCTAGCCGTTTGTTCTGATGCGTTCACAACTCTGGTAAAACTCTGGGAGAGAAGTAATGGAAACGGGTATCTTCAACCCAGCGAACCGCGTTGAAGACGCAAGCATGATCGGCCTGGGCAGTGTTCACTACAATCTGAACGAAGCCGGTCTGATGCAGGCTGCCGTCAAACGCGGCGAGGGCGAGGTCGGGATCGGCGGCACCTTCCTGTGCAACACCGGAAAGCACACCGGGCGCTCGCCCAGAGACAAGTTTGTTGTCCGCGAGGCCTCGGTTGAAGCCGATGTCTGGTGGGAGAACAACCCACCGATGGACCCGGAAGCCTTCGAGCGGTTGCGCCAGGACATGTTCGCCCATATGCAGGGCGGCGAGTATTTCGTGCAGGATCTGTACGCGGGCGCCGACCCGGCACACCGGCTGAATGTCCGCCTGGTCAACGAGTTGGCTTGGCACGGCCTGTTCATCCGCCACATGCTGCGCCGCCCCGCGCTCGACGAGCTGGCGCGCTTTATGCCCGAGTTCACCATCGTTAACTGCCCGACATTCAAGGCCGACCCGGCGCGGCATGGCTGCCGCTCGCAAACCGTCATCGCCGTTTCGTTCGAGCGCAAGATGGTGCTGATCGCCGACACCTCCTATGCCGGCGAGAACAAGAAATCCGTGTTCTCGATCCTGAATTTCATCCTGCCCGGCAAGGGCGTGATGCCGATGCACTGCTCGGCCAATCATGCGCTGGACGACGCGAACGACAGCGCCATTTTCTTCGGCCTGTCGGGAACCGGCAAGACCACGCTCTCGGCCGACCCGGAGCGTACGCTGCTGGGCGACGATGAGCACGGCTGGACCGATACCGGCATCTTCAACTTCGAGGGTGGCTGCTACGCCAAGACCATCCATCTGTCGCCCGAAGCCGAACCGGAGATCTACAAGACCATCTCGATGTTCGGGACCGTGATCGAGAACATGGTCTACGACTCACATACGCGCGAGCTGGATTTCGAGGACGACAGCCTGACCACCAACATGCGCTGCGCCTACCCGCTCCACTACATCTCGAACGCATCCGAGACCGGTTTGGCCGGGATTCCGAAGAACATCGTGATGCTGACATGCGACGCATTTGGCGTGCTGCCGCCGATCGCCCGGTTGACCCCGGCGCAGGCGATGTACCATTTCCTCACCGGCTTCACCGCGAAGATGGCGGGCACCGAAAAGGGCGTGACGACGGCGCAACCGACCTTCTCGACCTGCTTTGGCAAGCCCTTCATGACGAGGCGGCCCGAGGTCTACGGCGCATTGTTGCGTGACAAGATCGCCAAGCATGGCTCGACCTGCTGGCTGGTCAACACCGGCTGGACCGGCGGCGCCTACGGGGTCGGCTCGCGGATGCCAATCAAGGCGACCCGGGCTTTGCTGGCGGCGGCGCTTAACGGCTCGCTCAACGAGGTGGATTTCCGCACCGACGCGAATTTTGGCTTCGAGGTGCCGGTTGCGGTGCCGGGTGTCGACAGCGCGCTGCTGGACCCGCGCCGCAGTTGGGCGGACCCTACGGCCTATGACAAGCAGGCGGCCGAGCTGGTGGCAATGTTCGTCAAGAACTTCGAACAATATGAACCGCATGTCGGCAATGATGTAAAAGCGGCGGCACCGCACGCGGCCTGAGCAAGCAAAAAAATCCTCATCACGGCGGCACCCTTGCAAGGTGCCGCCGATGTCAATTTGCCCAAATGTCCCTGATAGCAACAGACCGAGCTGGAAATTCAGCAATTACCCTGTTCCACCCGTCCGGTATGGAACAACATGAAACGCGCTGAAGCGGGAATAGTGCGGATGGCCTGTAAGCCGGGTTCTAAATCTATCAATCTGAAATAATTATATTATTTCCATGAAGATCAACTTGTTACCATACATAATACCATACATTGGCATTGAACAGGGTGAGACAGCCCGATGCAGATTGAGTCGAATTGTTATCTTTGTAT
>DATLAW010000022.1:0-8698 GCA_035527255.1 Thermohalobaculum sp.
GATCAAGAAGCCGGAGACCATCAACTACCGGACCTTCAAGCCCGAGCGGGACGGCCTGTTCTGCGCCCGGATCTTTGGCCCGATCAAGGATTACGAGTGCTTGTGCGGCAAATACAAGCGCATGAAATATCGCGGCGTCACCTGCGAGAAATGCGGTGTGGAAGTCACGCTGCAAAAGGTACGGCGCGAGCGTATGGGCCATATCCAGCTCGCCGCCCCGGTGGCGCATATCTGGTTCCTGAAGTCGCTGCCGTCCCGCATTGGCCTAATGCTCGACATCACGCTGCGCGAGCTTGAGCGGATTCTGTATTTCGAGCAATATATCGTGGTCGAGACCGGAATGACCGACCTGGTCCACGGCCAGACCATGAACGAGGAAGAACTCCTCGACGCTCAGGACCAGTATGGCGAGGACGCTTTCCGCGCCGGAATCGGCGCCGAGGCGATCCGTGAGATGCTGGCGGCCATCGACCTCGAGGCCGAGGCCGAGCGGCTGCGCGTCGATCTCAGCGAGGCAACCGGCGAACTAAAGCCGAAGAAGATCATCAAGCGTCTGAAGCTGGTCGAGAGCTTCATCGAGTCGGGCAACCGGCCCGAGTGGATGGTGCTGACCGTGGTGCCCGTAATCCCGCCCGAACTGCGCCCGCTGGTGCCGCTGGACGGTGGCCGCTTCGCCACCTCGGACCTGAATGACCTGTATCGCCGCGTCATCAACCGCAACAACCGCCTGAAGCGGCTGATCGAGCTGCGGGCGCCGGACATCATCATCCGCAACGAGAAGCGGATGTTGCAGGAATCGGTCGATGCGCTGTTCGACAATGGCCGTCGCGGCCGGGTCATCACCGGCGCCAACAAGCGGCCGCTGAAGTCGCTGAGCGATATGTTGAAGGGCAAGCAGGGCCGGTTCCGCCAGAACTTGCTGGGCAAGCGGGTCGATTTCTCGGGTCGTTCGGTCATCGTGACCGGGCCGGAGCTGAAGCTGCACCAGTGCGGTCTGCCGAAGAAGATGGCGCTCGAGCTGTTCAAGCCGTTTATCTATTCGCGGCTTGACGCCAAGGGTCTGTCTTCGACTGTCAAACAGGCGAAGAAGTTGGTCGAGAAGGAGCGTCCGGAGGTTTGGGATATCCTCGACGAGGTTATCCGGGAACATCCGGTGCTGCTGAACCGTGCGCCGACGCTGCACCGTCTCGGCATCCAGGCCTTCGAGCCGGTTCTGATCGAAGGCAAGGCGATTCAGCTTCATCCGCTGGTCTGCGCCGCCTTTAACGCCGACTTCGACGGCGATCAGATGGCCGTCCACGTCCCGCTGAGCCTCGAGGCTCAGTTGGAAGCGCGCGTCCTGATGATGTCGACGAACAACGTGCTGTCGCCGGCCAACGGCAAGCCAATCATCGTGCCGTCGCAGGACATGATCCTCGGCCTCTACTATCTCAGCCTCGAAAAGCCGGGCGAGCCCAACGAGGGCATGATGCTGGCCGACCAGGCCGAGATCGAGCACGCGATGCAGGCCGGTCTGATCAACCTGCACACCAAGATCACCACCCGGTTCAACACGGTGGACGAAGATGGCAACGACATCGTGCGCCGGGTCGAGACGACACCGGGCCGCATGCTGCTGGCCAACTTGCTGCCGAAGAACCCGAAGGTGACCTTCGAGATCGTCAACCGGGTGATGCGCAAGCGCGAGGTCGGCGAGGTGATCGACACCGTCTACCGCCACAGCGGTCAGAAGGAATCGGTGATCTTCTGCGACAAGATCATGAGCCTGGGTTTCACCGAGGCGTTCAAGGCCGGCATTTCGTTCGGCAAGGACGACATGGTAATTCCAGCCAACAAGTGGGAGATCGTCAACGGCACCCGCGAGTTGGTGAAGGAGTTCGAGAAGCAGTACCAGGACGGCCTGATCACCCAGGGTGAGAAGTACAACAAGGTCGTCGATGCCTGGTCGAAATGCACCGACAAGGTTTCCGATGCGATGATGGAGGAGATCAAGGCCGTTCAGATCCACCCGGAAACCGGACGCCTGAAGGACATGAACTCGGTCTACATGATGAGCCATTCGGGTGCGCGCGGCTCGCCGACCCAGATGCGCCAGCTCGCAGCCATGCGCGGCTTGATGGCGAAGCCATCGGGCGAGATCATCGAGACGCCGATCATCTCGAACTTCAAGGAAGGCCTGACCGTTCTTGAGTACTTCAACTCCACCCACGGGGCCCGCAAGGGTCTGGCGGATACCGCGTTGAAGACGGCGAACTCCGGTTACCTGACCCGGCGTCTGGTCGATGTGGCGCAGGATTGCATCATCAAGCTCGATGATTGCGGTACTGACCTCGGCATCACCGCCGAGGCGGTGGTCGATGGTGGTACGGTTATCGCCACGATCGGCGAGCAGGTGCTGGGCCGGGTGCCACTCGAGGATATCCTCGATCCGGCGACCGGTTTGGTTATCCACCCTGTCGGGTTAATGATCGAGGAGCCCGAGGCGGCGATCATCGACGATGCCAAGGTACAAACGATAAAGGTCCGCTCGCCGCTGACCTGCGAGGCCGAGGACGGTATCTGTGCCCAATGCTATGGTCGCGATCTTGCCCGCGGTACCCAGGTGAATGTCGGCGAGGCCGTCGGAATCATCGCCGCTCAGTCGATCGGCGAGCCGGGTACCCAGCTGACCATGCGGACCTTCCACATCGGCGGTGCCGCCAACGTGGCCGACCAGTCGTTCCTGGAATCGACCCAGGAAGGCAAGGTCAGCTTCCGAAACGCCAACACGCTGAAGAACAGCGACCGCGAAATCGTCGTCATGGCCCGCAACATGCAGCTGGCCGTCGTCGACGATCAGGGTCGCGAGCGCGCCACCCACAAGCTGGCTTACGGCTCGAAGCTGCTGGTCAACGAGGGCGACGCGGTCAAGCGCGGCCAGCGCATGGCCGAGTGGGATCCCTATACGCTGCCAATCATCGCCGAGCGGGGAGGCGTGGCGAAGTTCGTCGACCTCGAGCTCGGGTTCTCGCTGCGTGAGGAAACCGATGACGCCACCGGCATCTCGCAGCGAATCGTTAGCGATTGGCGTTCCGCGCCCAAGGCCAACGAGTTGAAGCCGGCGATCACGCTAGTCGATGCCAAGGGCGGAATGGTCAAGTTGGAAAACGGCAATCCGGCACACTACTTCATGTCGGTGGACGCGATCCTGTCGGTCGAGGACGGCCAGCAGATCAAGGGTGGCGAAGTCGTTGCCCGTATCCCGCGCGAGGGTGCCAAAACCAAGGACATCACCGGCGGTCTGCCGCGGGTGGCGGAACTGTTCGAGGCGCGGCGGCCAAAGGACCACGCGATCATCGCCGAGATCGATGGCACTGTGCACTTTGCCAAGGACTACAAGAACAAGCGGCGCATCGCGATCGTGCCGCTGGACGAAAGTCAGGAACCGCGCGAGTACCTGATTCCGAAGGGCAAGCACATCGCGGTCCAGGAAGGTGATATCATCACCAAGGGTGAGTACATCATGGATGGCAATCCCGCCCCCCATGACATCCTCGCCATCATGGGCGTCGAGGCATTGGCAAAATACCTGACCAACGAGATCCAGGAGGTCTACCGGCTGCAAGGCGTGAAGATCAACGACAAGCACATCGAGGTGGTGGTCCGCCAGATGTTGCAGAAGATCGAGATCACCAGCTCCGGTGAAACTACGTTGCTGGCGGGCGAGCATGTCGACCGGGCTGAGTTTGACGAGATCAACGCCAAGGCTGAGGCCGAGGGGCGGCGTCCGGCAACAGGTGTGCGGATCTTGCTCGGCATCACCAAGGCCAGTCTGCAGACCCGCTCGTTCATATCGGCGGCTTCGTTCCAGGAGACCACACGGGTGCTTACCGAGGCTGCGACCCAAGGCAAGCGCGACCGGTTGGTCGGGCTAAAGGAGAACGTGATCGTCGGCCGGCTGATTCCGGCTGGTACCGGTCGCGCCACCACCCGGATCAAGCAGGTTGCGGCGAACCGCGATAAAGTGGTGCTGGCCGAGCGCGAGGCGGCCGCTGAGGTTGCCGCGGCGGCGCTCGAAGTGATCGAGGTGCCAATGGAGGACGATGAGCGGGTGGTCGAGACGACTGGTACCGGTTTCGACGAGATCCTCTGATCCATCGCTGTCGCCCGTTCTGGGCGGCAGGCGTTACCTGACAATGGATGGCCCGGCGCGATTGCTCCGGGCCATTTTCATATTTCGTAAACTATATTGCGGCCAAGCTCGCAGCCCGGCCCCGACAGCCAAAAACAGGAGAGCGGTATGCGTGAACTGATCTTTGGCCTTGCCCTGATGGCCGCAGCCCTGGCAGCGCCAACCGCCCAAGCCGGCGAGATAGTCGACGCCACCGATCCGGCGGCGGTGCTGGAAATCGCTCTAAGTCATGGCGCGGCTTCCCTGAAAAAGGACGCAATGGGTGACCCGCTGATCGAAGGGCGGATCGAGGACAAGGGCTACCGCCTGGTGTTCTACGATTGCGATGAGGGCAGGGAATGCAAATCAATAATGTTCGCCGCCGTGTGGGAGCTCGAGAATCTGACCGACGCAAGTATGGCCGATTGGAATCGCGAGCAGCGCTTCGGTAAAGCCTTCATCGACGAAGACGGCCGGGCGACGGTTGAGATGAATGTTAATCTGAACGGCGGCGTTACCCGCGCCAATCTGGATGATACCATGGATTGGTGGAAGCTAATTCTTGTCGAGTTCCCAGAATATCATAGTGGGCTGAGCTGGATTTTCCGTTAGACCACGAATTCCCCGTGTTTTCAGGTTGGCTGCGACTTGCTGTCATTAATTATGAAAACGCTGTTTTGTACCTTGACCCCGATCGGGCGCATGGGTAGTTTCCGCCCAATTCGCATGGGGGTCCCGGCTGCGAAGCAAAAGATTGCCTGACAAACGGCACGCATGACCCGGCTTCGGCCCGGTCCTCTGGTCATCTGCCGCAGGTGGCGCAAGTTGCGCCAACGTGCGGCATCTTGCGTTTTCGTTCGACCGCGTTGGGTTCGGATGGAAACGTTTACTGCGTGCACGTACCGACGGCGCGACACGAGACACGAGACGAGACAAGGGTAGGCACATATGCCGACAATTCAGCAGCTGATCCGGAAGCCCCGGCAGCCGAGAGTTAAAAGAAGCAAGGCCGTGCATCTGGAGGCTTGTCCCCAGAAGCGCGGTGTGTGCACGCGCGTTTACACGACGACGCCAAAGAAGCCGAACTCGGCGCTTCGCAAGGTCGCGAAGGTTCGCCTGACGAACGGCTTCGAGGTGATCAGCTATATCCCCGGCGAGGGGCATAACCTGCAGGAGCACTCGGTGGTGCTGATCCGCGGCGGTCGCGTCAAGGATCTTCCCGGCGTGCGCTACCATATTTTGCGCGGTGTGCTCGATACCCAGGGTGTCAAGGATCGCAGACAGCGCCGGTCGAAATACGGCACCAAGCGGCCGAAATAGGGAGAGACGGGTATGTCGCGACGTCATAGCGCCGAGAAACGCGAGATTCTGCCGGACGCCAAGTTCGGCGATCGCGTGATCTCCAAGTTCATGAATAACCTGATGTATGCCGGCAAAAAGTCGGTTGCTGAGGGTATCGTTTACGGCGCGATGGGTCGCGTCGAGGAAAAGCTGAAGCGGGCGCCGGTCGAGGTGTTCCACGAGGCGCTCGAAAATATCAAACCCTCGGTTGAGGTCCGGTCGCGTCGCGTCGGTGGCGCAACTTATCAGGTGCCGGTCGATGTTCGCCCGGAACGCCGCGAGGCCCTGGCCATCCGCTGGCTGATCAAGGCTGCCCGCGCCCGCAACGAGAACACCATGGAAGCGCGCCTCGCTGGCGAACTGATGGACGCGGTCAACAACCGCGGCACCGCAGTTAAAAAGCGCGAGGACACTCACAAGATGGCGGAGGCAAACAAAGCCTTCAGCCATTACCGATGGTAACCCAGACTATCTGACCCTGAGGATACAACGATGCCCCGCGACTATTCGCTCCAGCGCTACCGAAATTTCGGCATTATGGCGCATATCGATGCCGGCAAGACCACTTGCACGGAGCGCATCCTGTATTACACCGGCAAAAGCCACAAGATCGGCGAGGTGCATGATGGCGCCGCGACGATGGATTGGATGGAGCAGGAGCAAGAGCGCGGCATTACCATTACCTCGGCGGCGACCACCACATTCTGGTTCCGTACCGAGGATGGCGAGACCCCAGTTGGTGGCTATGGCGACACCCCGGCCGAGGCGGCATTCCGTTTAAACATTATCGATACGCCGGGCCACGTCGACTTTACCATCGAGGTCGAGCGTTCGCTCGCGGTGCTCGACGGCGCCGTCTGCCTGCTGGATGCCAATGCCGGTGTCGAGCCGCAGACCGAAACGGTTTGGCGCCAAGCCGACCGCTACAAGGTTCCGCGCATCGTCTTCGTCAACAAGATGGACAAGACCGGCGCAGACTTTTTCAACTGCGTGCATATGATCAAAGACCGCACCGGGGCTATACCGCTGCCGATCCAGCTGCCGATTGGCGCGGAGGGCGAATTCGAAGGCCTGATCAGCTTGGTCTCGATGCAGGAGTGGGTCTGGAAGGGTGAGGATCTGGGCGCATCATGGGAGATCCGCGAGATCCGCCCGGAGTTGCTCGCGAAGGCCCAGTCGATGCGGGCCGAGATGATTGAACTGGTGGTTGACCAGGATGACGTGGTGATGGAGGCTTATCTCGAAGGCGAGGAACCTGATACCGATACGCTGCGGCGCCTGATCCGCAAGGGAACCCTGGCCCTCGACTTTGTCCCGGTTCTTTGTGGTTCGGCGTTTAAGAACAAGGGCGTGCAGACGCTCCTTAATGCGGTCATCGACTATTTGCCCGGTCCGCTTGACGTCGCCGCCTATACCGGCTTCCTGCCCGGCGACGAGACCGAAACCCGTAATATCGAACGCCACGCCAGCGATACCGAGCCATTTTCCGGCTTGGCCTTCAAGATCATGAACGACCCGTTCATGGGGACGCTGACCTTCACCCGAATCTACTCCGGGCAGCTGAAGAAGGGCGACCAGATCCTGAATGCGACCAAGGGCAGGCGCGAGCGCATCGGACGCATGGTCATGATGCATGCCAACAAGCAGGAGGAGGCCAGCGAGGCCTTCGCCGGCGACATCATTGCGTTGGCCGGGCTGAAAGAGACCACCACTGGCGACACGCTGTGCGACATGGCCAAGCCGGTCGTGCTGGAAACGATGACCTTCCCGGAGCCGGTGATCGAGATCGCCGTCGAGCCGAAGTCGAAGGCCGACCAGGAAAAGATGGGCGCCGGATTGGCGCGCCTGGCCGCCGAGGACCCGTCGTTCCGGGTCTCGACCGACCTGGAGTCTGGCCAGACAATCATGAAGGGCATGGGCGAGTTGCACCTCGATATCCTGATCGACCGCCTGAAGCGCGAGTTCAAGGTCGAGGCCAATATCGGCCAGCCGCAGGTCGCCTACCGCGAGACGGTCACGCGCGAGCACATCGAGGACTATACTCACAAGAAGCAGTCCGGCGGCTCGGGCCAGTTCGCCCGCATCAAGCTGGTCATCTCGCCGACCGAACAGGGCGAGGGCTTTTCGTTCGTCAGCAAGATCGTTGGCGGCAATGTGCCGAAGGAATACATTCCCGGCGTTGAGAAGGGCATCAGATCGGTCATGGACTCGGGCCCGCTGGCAGGCTTCCCGGTCATTGACTTCAAGGTCGAGCTGATCGACGGCGCTTACCATGATGTTGATAGCTCGGTTCTGGCCTTTGAGATCGCGGCTCGCGCCGCGATGCGTGACGGTCTGAAGCGGGCTGGCGCCAGGCTGCTCGAGCCGATCATGAAGGTCGAGGTCGTGACGCCGGAGGAATACACCGGTGGCATCATCGGCGACCTGACCTCACGGCGCGGCCAGATGCAGGGGCAGGAAAGCCGCGGCAACGCCAACGTCATCAACGCCTTCGTGCCGCTGGCCAACATGTTTGGCTATATCAGCACGTTGCGCTCGATGTCGTCGGGCCGGGCACAGTTCACCATGCAGTTCGACCACTATGAGCCGGTGCCGTCGAACATCTCGGAAGAGATCCAGAAGAAATACGCATAACAACCCGACGATGCCGCCCTGAGCGCGGCTGACACGATAATGAGGAGGCCACCATGGCGAAGGCAAAATTCGAGCGCAACAAGCCGCATTGCAACATTGGTACGATTGGCCATGTTGACCACGGCAAGACTTCGCTGACGGCGGCGATCACGAAGGTGCTGGCCGAGACGGGTGGGGCGACCTACACGAGCTACGACAACATCGACAAGGCGCCGGAAGAGCGGGCGCGGGGCATCACGATCTCGACGGCGCATGTCGAATACGAGACGGCGAACCGCCATTACGCCCATGTCGACTGCCCTGGCCATGCGGATTATGTGAAGAACATGATCACCGGCGCGGCGCAGATGGACGGCGGCATTCTGGTGGTTTCGGCGGCGGACGGCCCGATGCCGCAGACGCGCGAGCACATTCTTCTGGCGCGCCAGGTCGGCGTTCCGGCGCTGGTGGTGTTCCTCAACAAGGTCGATCAGGTCGACGACGAGGAGCTGCTGGAGCTGGTGGAGCTCGAGGTTCGCGAGCTGCTGTCGAGCTACGATTTCCCGGGCGACGACATTCCGATCGTCAAGGGCT
>DATLAW010000023.1:0-6299 GCA_035527255.1 Thermohalobaculum sp.
CGGCGCCTCGCCCTAACGTGTACGCGAATTGGAGAGACCCCATGAACATCCGCACAGGCTTTGTCCTTGCCACCGCCGCGACGCTGGCCATGGCCGGTCAGGCGATTGCCCGCGACCAGATCAAGATCGTCGGCTCGTCGACCGTCTTCCCCTATACTCAGGCAGTATCCGAGGAATTCGCCAACAAGACCGGTAATGCTTCGCCGGTAGTCGAATCGACCGGCACCGGCGGCGGTATAAAAATTTTCTGCCAGGGCGTTGGCGAGGGTCACCCGGACATCACCGGCGCATCCCGCGCCATGAAGGCGTCCGAGCACAAGCTGTGCGGCGAGAATGGCGTCACCGACATCACCGAGGTGCAGCTGGGCTATGATGGCCTGTCGCTGGCGGTCTCGCGTTCCACCGAGTACGATTGGGCGTTGACCGAAGACCAGATCTACCTGGCGCTGGCCGCTCAGGTTCCGGTCAATGGCGCCTGGGCCGACAATCCCTACAAGAAGTGGTCCGACATCGATGCGTCCCTGCCGGCAATTGAGATCCTCGCCTACGGCCCGCCGCCGACGTCCGGCACCCGCGACGCCTTTGTCGAGCTCGTCATGCATGATGGCTGTGCGCGGCTTGATCATGTGAAGGCGCAGAAGGAAGCATTGGAGAAGAAGGCCTATGAGGATTGGCTGAAGGACAACTGCTCGCGGATGCGCCAGGACGGCCCCTTCGTCGAGGCTGGCGAGAATGACAACCTGATCGTGCAGCGCCTCAACGCCGACTCGCACTCGATCGGCATCTTCGGCTACTCGTTCCTGTATGAGAACGAGGACAAGCTGAAAGGCATCGCGATCGACGGCGTTTCACCCAGCCCGGAGACCATCGCCGACTTCTCCTACGGTGTCGCCCGGCCGCTGTTCATCTACGTCAAGAATGCGCATCGCGGCGTCATTCCCGGCCTGGACGAGTTCCTGACCGAGTATGTGTCGGATGCAGCGATGGGCCCGGATGGCTATCTGGTCGAGCGCGGGCTGACGCCGCTGGCGGACGAGAAGCGCATCGAGGTTCAGAAGGCGACGCTCTCGGCGCAGGCGATGGCGAACCCGTCCTGATATCCTTCCGGAGTGGCCGGTTCGCACCGGCCACTCCAATCTCCTGATCCATGAGGGCGCAATAAATGCTCGGTTATCTAATTCTGGTGATCCTGCTGGCCTCGGTCCTCGGCTATAGCCTCAACTATTATACCGCCCGCAGCCTAACCGCCTCCGGCGCGCGTCTGCATTCACTGGCGACATTCCATGGCGCCTTTGCCATTTGCCTCAGCGGCCTTCCGGCATTCGTTTTTGTTTTGCTGTGGCTGCTGGCGAACGATACCATCATCCAGGCGATCGTCGTCGCCGCCCTACCGGCCGATCGCGTTGCCGGTCTGGATGCCGGGCAACTTTCACTGATCAAATCGGAAATCCAGTCGCTCTCGGCCGGCAATGTATTTGGCACACCTGAGCCCTTTATGATCGAAGCTGCGAAAAGCATGGCGAACCTCCGGGCAACCGCATGGGTGGCGCTGTTTGCATGCGTCATCGCCATTCTGATTGCCGGGATGCTGATCGCACGGGCGAAAGTGTCGGCGCATTTCCGGGCTCGCCAAAGCGTCGAGCGGGTGCTCTCAGGCTTCATGATCTTTTGCTCGCTGGTGGCGATTTTGACGACGTTGGGAATTATCTCATCGTTGATCTACGAATCGTTGCGCTTCTTCGCCAAGGTTCCGATCAACGAGTTTCTGTTCGGCCTGAACTGGGAGCCGCAGATCCCGATCCGCGCCGATCAGGTTGCTGGAATCGGGGCCTTCGGCTGGCTACCGGTATTTGTCGGCACTCTGGTCATCACCGTGCTGGCGATGATCGTCGCCATCCCGATCGGTATCTACAGCGCCATCTACCTCAACGAATTTGCCAGCCCCAGAACCCGGGCCGTCACCAAACCGATGCTCGAACTGTTGGCCGGCGTGCCGACCATCGTCTACGGCTTCTTCGCCATCCTGGTCGTTGCCCCGGCGTTGCGCTCGGCGGGCAATGCGATTGGCGTTGATGTCGCGCCAAATACCGCACTGGCGGCGGGCGGCGTGATGGGCATCATGTTGATCCCCTTCATCTCGTCGTTCACCGACGACGCGCTGAACGCCGTGCCGCGATCCCTGCGCGACGGCTCGCTGGCATTGGGTGCGACGCGCGGTGAGACGATGTTGAAGGTGCTGTTCCCGGCGGCGATTCCCGGCATCGTTGGCGGCGTTCTGCTGGCGGTCAGCCGGGCCATCGGCGAGACGATGATCGTGGTGATGGCGGCGGGCCTGATCGCGCGGATGACAATCAACCCGCTCGACTCGGTCACAACCGTAACGGTGCAGATCGTGACGCTGTTGATCGGCGATACCGAATTTGACAACCCAAAGACGCTGGCAGCCTTTGCACTCGGCTTGATGCTGTTCTTGGTGACGCTGGTACTGAACATCGTCGCCCTGCGGGTCGTGCGAAAATACCGTGAACTCTATGACTGATGGAACGATGAGGGACACAGGACACATCCACAGGGTCGATTGGACCGATCCGGCCCTGAAGCGCCGGCTTGCCGCGCGCCATCGCAGCGACGGTTATCTCCGCCTGATCGGCGGCGCGGCGCTGGGTGCTGCCTGCCTGGTGTTTGCATTGCTGGTCGGGTCGCTGGTCTACGCAGGGTACCCGGCGTTCACCCAAACCCACGTCACGCTTCAGTTCGACGGGACCGGCGACCGCGTTGCACTGGATGCTCCCGACGCCGGCAATTACCGCGCGATCACCCGTGACGCGCTGGGGCAACTTTTCCCGGAGGTAACCTCGCGCAAGGACCAGCGCGCGCTTGCCGGCATCCTCAGCAACGGCGCGCAATACATCCTGCGCGATCACATCGTCGCCAACCCCGGGCTGATCGGCCACACAATCACCCTGACTGTCCCGGTCTCCGACCCCTACGATCAGCTCGCCAAGGGGCTGATTGACGCGGCGACACCCGAAGCCAACCGCAGGCTGAACGACGCCGAGATTGCCTGGTTCCAGAAATTACAGGCAGACGGTGCGGTATCGCGCCCCCTGAACACCGGGCTTCTGACCAATCCTGACAGCCGGTTCCCCGAATTGGCGGGCCTCGCTGGTGCTTTGCGCGGAACGTTCTACGCGCTGCTGGTCTGCTTCCTGATCTCGTTCCCGGTTGGGATCTCGGCCGGCATCTATCTCGAGGAATTCGCGCCCAAGAACCGCTTTACCGACATGATCGAGGTGAACATCAACAATCTGGCCGCGGTCCCGTCAGTTGTGTTCGGCCTGCTGGCGCTGGCGGTGTTCCTCGGCTGGTTTGGTTTGCCGCGCTCGGCGCCTTTGGTCGGCGGCATGACCTTGGCGCTGATGACCCTGCCGACAATCATCATCGCCACCCGGGTCGCGGTAAAGGCGGTGCCGCCATCGATCCGGGATGCGGCACTCAGCCTCGGCGCGTCACAGCATCAGGTCGTGCTTGGCCATGTGGTGCCGCTGGCGATGCCGGGCATCCTGACCGGAACAATCATCGGGCTGGCCCAGGCGCTGGGCGAGACAGCACCATTGTTGCTGATCGGGATGAACGCCTTCATTACCCAAGTGCCCGACAGCATGCTGGAACCGGCCACCGCTTTGCCGACGCAGATATTCATCTGGGCCGACAGCCCGGAACGCGGTTTCGCCACCCGGACCTCGGCGGCGATCTGCGTGCTTCTCGCCTTCCTGGTGGCCATGAACGCGGTCGCCATCTATCTGAGAAAACGCTTCGAGCGTCAGTGGTAAGAATTGAGGATTACGGAAGTGATGAACCAGATGGTGATCGAGAAAGACGTGGCGCTGCAGCAGGGTGCAAAATTCACCACCCGCAACGTCGATGTCTTCTATGGCGACGCGCAGGCGATCAAGTCGATCGATATGGATATCCCGGACAAGACCGTCACCGCCTTCATCGGCCCGTCGGGATGCGGCAAGTCGACCTTCCTGCGCTGCCTCAACCGGATGAACGACACCATCCCGATCTGCCGCGTCAGCGGTGAAATCCTGCTCGACGGCGACGATATCTACGCCCGCTCGGTCGACCCGGCTCAGCTGCGCGCGCGGGTCGGCATGGTGTTCCAGAAGCCCAACCCGTTCCCGAAATCGATCTATGACAACGTCGCTTATGGACCGCGCATTCACGGCCTGGCGGCAAGCAAGACCGACCTCGACATCATTGTCGAGGAATCGCTGGCCCGCGCGTCGTTGTGGAACGAGGTGAAGGACCGGCTCGATCAACCCGGCACCGGGTTGTCGGGCGGCCAGCAACAGCGACTGTGCATCGCCCGGGCGATCGCGACGGCGCCCGAGGTGCTGCTGATGGACGAGCCGTGCTCGGCACTCGACCCGATCGCTACGGCGCGGGTCGAGGAACTGATCGACGAATTGCGCCAGAACTACGCAATCATCATCGTCACCCACTCGATGCAGCAAGCGGCACGGGTAAGTCAGCGGACCGCGTTCTTTCACCTGGGGGTGATGGTCGAACAGGGCGAGACGCCGAAGATTTTCACCAACCCGGACGACAAGCGAACCCAGGATTACATCACCGGCCGTTTCGGCTGAGCGCAGGGACCAAAGGCCATGAGCGAGCACATTGTAAAAGCCTTCGACGACGATCTGATGGCCGTCCGCGCCAAGATCTCCGAGATGGGCGGCGTGGCCGAGGAGATGCTGTCGGGCGCCCTAAAAAGCCTGGCCGAGCGCAATGCCGAATTGGCATCAAGCGTGATCCTCCTCGACAAGCGCCTCGATGCGCTGGAGATCGAGGTCGAGGAAATGGCGACGCGGATCATCGCGCTGCGTCAACCGATGGCCCAGGATTTGCGGCTTCTGATCTCGGCGCTGAAGCTTTCGGCGACCATCGAGCGGATCGGCGACCTGTCGAAAAGTACGGCGCGGCGCGGCATCCAGCTTTCGCAAGCGCGCCCGGCGGGCGTCATTGCCTCGGTCGTCCGGATGGGCAATCAGGCGCTGGGCCAGCTCTCTGCGGTGCTCGATGCCTGGGCGCGCCGGGATGTCGAGGAGGCGGTCGCGGTATGGCGCCGTGACGCTGAGATCGACGAGGCCTACAATTCGCTGTTCCGCGAGGTTGTGACCTACATGATGGAAGACCCGCGCACGATCTCGATTGGCTCGCAGCTTCTGTTCATCGCCAAGAATATCGAGCGGATCGGCGATCACACAACCCATGTCGCGGAAATGATCCACTATGTTGAAACCGGAACACCACTTGCCGGTGAGCGGCCGAAGGGCGAACCGGCTGGCCTTGAGACCGAATAACCTGACTGACGGAGCAGCGATATGACCGTGCGCATTCTGGTTGTCGAAGACGAGACGGCGCTGGCTGCCTTGCTCGACTACAACCTCACCCATGCTGGCTATGCCGTGCGCATTTGCACCAATGGCGACGACGCGCTGGTGGCGCTGGCGGAAGAAACCCCCGACCTCGCGATCCTCGACTGGATGCTGCCGGGTATCTCGGGCATCGAGATTTGCCGGCAGATCCGGGCGCGGTCCGAGACCCGTGATATGCCGGTGATCATGATCACCGCACGGGGCGAGGAGGAGGATCGGGTCAGGGGGCTCGATATCGGCGCCGACGACTATATGACCAAGCCGCTGTCGATGGCCGAACTGACAGCGCGGATCAAGGCGGTGCTGCGCCGCAGGCGTCCGGCACTGGCTGGTGACACCGCGAGTTTCGGCGACATCACGCTCGACCGCGAGGTAAAGCGAGTACACCGCGACGGGCGCGAGGTTCGCCTTGGCCCGACCGAGTTCCGCCTGCTCGACTGCCTGCTGCGACGCCCCGGCCGGGTCTTCAGCCGCGAGCAACTGCTCGACATCGTCTGGGGCCGCGATGTCTATGTCGAGGCGCGCACAGTCGATGTGCATGTCGGACGCCTCCGCAAAGCCCTGAACCGGCGCGGCGAGCGCGACCCGATCCGCACCGTTCGCGCGGCAGGTTATGCTTTGGACGAGACCTACCCGACCTGACAATGGTCTGGTCGCGATACGGATCAGAGTGCTCGGTTGGCGTCAATCGCCGAAGCATCAGAACTGTCGCGAATGCCCTTGAACACCGCCCTTCGCGACGTCTTTTCTGCCGCCAAAGCACGCGCTCGATGCGGGGCCATTTTTTTAGGCCGCTGCTGAGCCGAGGTCACCAGAACCATTGTCGGCTTTCGGGTGCTGTCGAGGCCAAAACTA